>NZ_JBEORT010000043.1:0-53292 GCF_040302425.1 Streptomyces sp. NPDC126497 | reverse complement strand
TGATCGAGATCCGCAAGCAGAACCCGGCGTTCGGCCTCGGCTCCTACACCGAGCTGCCGTCCTCCAACCCGGCCGTCCTCGCCTTCCTGCGCGAGGCCCCGCCGAACGGGGAGGGCGGGGACGACCTGGTGCTGTGCGTGAACAACTTCTCCCGCTTCTCCCAGCCCACCGAGCTGGACCTGCGCGAGTTCGACGGACGCCACCCGGTCGAGCTCTTCGGCGGGGTGCGCTTCCCGGCCATCGGTGAACTGCCGTACCTGCTGACCCTCGGGGGGCACGGCTTCTACTGGTTCCGGCTCACCCGCGTCGCGTCCCGCATCGGCCGACGACTGTGAGCGTGTGCCGGGGAGAGGAGGCGTCACCATGACGAAGACCGCATTCCTGCGGCCGCGAAGCGCGCCCACCGAGCCCATGGAGTCGCTCACCGGGCTGCTGAGGGAGTGGCTGCCGCTGCAGCGCTGGTTCGCCGGCAAGGACCGGCCCGTCACCGACCTCGGTGTGCTGTCGATGACGGAGCTGTTCCCCGGCTGTCTGCACGTGCTGGTGCACGCCGGCCACGGAGGCGTGCCCGCCCCCGGCGGGACGACCCCGGCCGGGGACTGCTACCAGCTCCTCCTCGGGGTGCGGGAGCACCCCTCGCCACGGCTCGGCAGGGCGCTCATCGGCAGGGTGCCGGACGGCCGGCTGGCCGGGCTGACGGTCTACGACGCCCTGCACGACCCGCGCGCCGCCCAGCTGCTCCTGGAGCGGCTGCGCCGCCCCGGCACGGCGGGCCCGCTGCGGTTCGAGTGCGACGGGTCCCGTCAGGTGCCCGCCGGACTGGTGCCGCGCCTGATGACCGCCGAGCAGTCCAACACCTCCCTGGTGTACGGCGACGAGTACATCCTGAAGCTGTTCCGGCGCGTCCAGCCCGGTGTCAACCCGGACCTGGAGGTGCCGGGGGCGCTGGCCCGGCAGGGCTGCCACCGGGTGCCCGCCCCGGTGGCCTGGCTCTGCACCACGCATCCGTTCACGGCGACGCTCGGCGTGCTCCAGCCGTATCTGCGCAACGCCTCCGACGGCTGGACGCTGGCCCTGGACGCGCTCGCCTCCGGTGACGACTTCACCGCGCAGTCGCACGCGCTGGGCCGGGCCACGGCGGACGTCCACCTGGCGCTGTCCTCCGCCTTCCCCGTCGGCGCGCCCGGCGAGAACGGGCGGACGGCGGCGGCGATGACCGAGCGGCTGACCGCCGCGGCGCACGCCGTGCCCGCGCTCCAGCCGTTCGTGCCGGGGCTGCGGGCCGCCTTCGCCGCGCTGGCCACCTGCGACGCCGGGCCGCCCGCCCAGCGCATCCACGGCGACCTGCACCTGGGGCAGGTGCTGCGGGCGGGGCGCGAGTGGTTCGTCATCGACTTCGAGGGCGAGCCGTCCCGGCCGCTCTCCGAACGGCGCAGCGCCCACTCCCCCGTGCGGGACATCGCCGGGATGCTGCGCTCCTTCGACTACGCCGCCCGCCAGCGCCGCCCCTGGCGCCCGGAGTGGGCGCGCCGCTGCCGTGAGGCCTACTGCGCGGGCTACGCCGCCCGCGCCGGCTGGGACCCGCGCAAGAAGCACGGCCTGCTCCGCGCCTACGAGACGGACCGGGCCGTGTACGAGGTGCTGTACGAGGCCCGGCACCGACCCGACTGGCTGCCCGTACCCATGGCGGCGATCGAGCGCCTCGCCGTGAGAGGAGACTGAAGCCGTGGCCCTGCGTGACACCCCGCTTCCCGAATCGGCCGGGCCCGTCCCGTCCGCCGCGCCCCCCGGCGCCGCACCCGCCCTCGACCCGGTCGACCGGGGGCGCCTGCTGGCGGGCGCCCACCACGATCCGCACGCGCTGCTCGGCGCCCATCCGGTGCCCGGCGGGATCGCCTTCCGGGCGCTGAGGCCCTTCGCCCGGGAGGTGAGCGTGATCGTCGACGGCGCGCGCACCCCGCTCGTCCCGGAGGGCGACGGCCTCTTCTCCCGCGTGCTGCCGCTGGCCGCGATCCCCGCGTACACGCTGGCGGTGGCCTACGAGGACGACGAGGCCGTGGAGACGCACGACCCGTACCGGTTCCTGCCCGCGCTCGGCGAGCTCGACCTGCACCTGATCGGCGAGGGCCGGCACGAGGAACTCTGGACGGCGCTCGGCGCGCACCCCATGACCCACCAGGGCGTCACCGGCACCCGCTTCACGGTGTGGGCGCCGAACGCCCTGGGGGTGCGGGTCGCCGCGGACTTCACCCACTGGGACGGCACGGCGTTCCCCATGCGCTCGCTCGGCTCGTCCGGGGTGTGGGAGCTGTTCCTGCCGGGCGTGGGCGAGGGCACCTGCTACAAGTTCGAGATCCACTCGCGCCACGGCCACCGGTTCCTCAAGGCCGACCCGATGGCCCGGCGCACCGAGGCGCCGCCGAACACGGCGTCCGTGGTGACGGCCTCGCACTACGAGTGGGGCGACGCCGAGTGGTTCGCGCGGCGGGCCGCGACGCCGGTGCACGAGGCGCCGTTCTCGGTGTACGAGGTGCACCTGCCGTCCTGGCGGCCGGGACTGACCTACCGCGAGCTCGCCGAGCAGCTCCCCGCCTACGTCAAGGACCTCGGCTTCACCCACGTCGAGCTGATGCCGGTCGCCGAGCACCCCTTCGGGCCGTCCTGGGGCTACCAGGTCACCGGGTTCTACGCGCCCACGGCCCGCCTCGGCACCCCCGACGACTTCCGGTACCTGGTCGACGCCCTGCACCGGGCCGGCATCGGCGTGATCATGGACTGGGTGCCGGCGCACTTCCCGAAGGACGACTGGGCGCTGGCCCGCTTCGACGGGGAGCCGCTGTACGAGCCCGGGGACTCCCGGCGCGCCGAGCACCCCGACTGGGGCACGTACACCTTCGACTTCGCCCGCACCGAGGTGCGCAACTTCCTGGTGGCGAACGCCGTGTACTGGTGCCAGGAGTTCCACATCGACGGGCTGCGGGTGGACGCGGTGGCCTCCATGCTCTACCTGGACTACTCGCGCGAGGAGGGCGGCTGGGAGCCCAACGCCTACGGCGGCCGGGAGGACCTGGCGGCGATGGCGTTCCTGCAGGAGATGAACGCGACCGTGTACCGGCGCTGCCCCGGGGTGGTGACCATCGCGGAGGAGTCCACGGCGTGGGGCGGGGTGACCCGGCCCACCGACACCGGCGGCCTCGGGTTCGGGCTGAAGTGGAACATGGGCTGGATGCACGACTCGCTGGAGTACGTCGCCCACGAGCCGGTGCACCGCAAGTACCACCACCACGAGATGACGTTCGCGATGGTGTACGCCTACAGCGAGAACTACGTGCTGCCGATCTCCCACGACGAGGTGGTGCACGGCAAGCAGGCGCTGGTGTCGAAGATGCCGGGCGACTGGTGGCAGCGGCGCGCCACCGTCCGCGCCTACCTCGGCTTCATGTGGGCCCACCCGGGCAAGCAACTGCTGTTCATGGGCCAGGAGTTCGCGCAGGGTGCCGAATGGTCCGAGCAGCAGGGGCCGGAGTGGTGGCTGCTCGACGAGGGGTACCACTCGGCCGGTGACCATCGCGGGGTGCGGGACCTGGTGCGTGATCTCAACGCCCGCTACCGGGCGACCCCGGCGCTGTGGCAGCGCGACACCGATCCGTCCGGCTTCCGGTGGGTCGCGGTCGACGCGGCCGACGACAACGTCTTCGCGTTCCTGCGGTACGACGCCGGGGGACGGCCGCTGCTCGCGGTGTCGAACTTCTCCCCCGTGGTCCGGCACGACTACCCGCTCGCCGTCGGTGACGACGTGATCGCCTGGCAGGAGGTCCTCAACACCGACGCCGCGCACTACGGCGGCGGAAACGTCACGAACCCGGACCCGGTCAAGCCCGAGGACGGCCGCGTCCGGCTCACCCTGCCGCCGCTCGCGACGGTGTGGCTGGCGCCGACCGCCTGGTGAGGCTCCGGCGACGCCGCCAGGTGTCCGACGCCGCGACCGGGGCATCCGGGGTCGTACGGCCGAGGGCTTCTCGGCGTCGCGGCAGGTCACAGAAGGGCGGCATCAGGTGCGCACCGTGGGAGTGGAGGAGGAGCTCCTCCTGGTCGATCCGGAGAGCGGGGAACCGCGGGCGAGGTCCGCGGCGGTACTCGCCAGGGCCGCCCGGGACGACGCGGAACAGGACGTCTTCGAGAAGGAACTGCACGAGCAGATGCTGGAGTTCGCCACGCATCCGCAGTCCTCGATGGAGAGCCTGCACGCGGAGATCGTCCGCTGCCGCGAGGAGGCCGCCCGGCACGCCGGGGAGATCGGCTGCGCCGTCGCCGCCCTCGCCACCTCACCGCTGCCGGTGAGCCCGTCCGTCGGCGTCAACCGGCGGTACCGGTGGATGGAGGAGCAGTACGGCATCGCCACCCGGGAACAGCTCGTCATGGGCTGCCACGTCCACGTGTCCGTCGAGTCCGACGAGGAGGGGGTCGGGGTCGTGGACCGGCTGCGGCCCTGGCTGGCGGTGCTGGCGGCACTGAGCGCGAACTCGCCGTTCTGGCAGGGCAAGGAGACGGGGTACAGCAGCTACCGCAGCCGGGTCTGGCAGCGCTGGCCGTCGGCCGGCCCGACCGAGACGTTCGGTTCGGCAGAGCGGTACCACCGCCGGGTCGCCGACATGGTGGCCACCGGCGTGATCCTCGACGAGAAGATGGCCTACTTCGACGCCCGGCTGTCCCAGCAGTACCCGACGGTGGAGATCCGCGTCTCCGACGTCTGTCTGCACGCGGAGACGGCGGGACTGATCGCCACGCTCGCCCGCGGGCTGGTGGAGACCGCGGCACGCGAGTGGCGGGCCGGCCGGGAACCGGTGGACCCGGGTGTCAGCCTGCTCCGGCTGGCCGCCTGGCAGGCGGCCCGGTCGGGGCTGACGGGCGAGCTGCTGCACCCCGCGACCATGCGCCGCATGCCCGCCGAGGCCGTCGTACGGGCCCTCCTCGACCACGTCGCCGACGCCCTGGAGGCCACCGGCGACCTGGAGCGCGCCCGCGAGGGCTGCGCACGGCTGCTGCGCGACGGCAACGGGGCGCAGGTGCAGCACGCCCTGTGGGAACGCACGGGCAGTCTGCGGGATGTCGTCACGGAGTGCATACGGCACACCCAGGGGGCGGGGCGCGCCGGGTCCGCTCCTCGCGGGTAGGGGCGTCAGAGGATGAGGATGAGGGCGTAGGCCAGGAAGAACGCCGCGACCAGCACCACGAGGACGAGGATCGCGGCCAGTGGGCCCTTGGCCCAGCCCTTGGTCGGGTTGTGCGTCTCCCGGGGGCCCGCCTCGGGCATGCTGCTCTCCGCGGGCGGGGTCTCGCCCGGGGGTACGCCGCCGCCCGGTTCGAGGCCGGTGGTGCGCTCGGGTTCGGGGTCTGGATTGACGTAGCTCATGCCGTCCGGGTCCCCCGAAAGCGCCGAGATCATCAGTGCGGACACACTTGTCGTGATCCCGGCGCGGGGGCGCCCCGGCTCGGCTACATTCAGGCACCGCCGATGACGGTGCCCGTCGGCCGAGTCACGCCCCGTACACGTCAGGAGCAGCGCATGCGCGATCTCGCTCTCGCTCCCCCGTCCGCCTCGCCCCTGACCGGTGGCCTCGCCGACAGCCTCTTCGAGACGGCCGCCGCGCGCCCCTCCCTGCCGATGCTCGCCCACCGCTCCCATCCGGCCTCCGCCACCTGGGAGCGGGTCACCGCCCTCGAGTTCCGCGACGAGGTCGTCGCCCTGGCCAAGGGGCTGGTGGCCTCCGGCATCTCCCCGGGCCACCGGGTGGCGATCATGGCGCGCACCCGGTACGAGTGGACCCTTCTGGGCCACGCCCTGTGGACGGTGGGCGCCGAGGTCGTCCCCGTCCATCCGGCCTCCTCGCGCGAACAGGTGGAGTGGATCTTGGGGGACTCCGGCTGTGTGGCCGTGCTGGTGGAGGACGAGCAGGGCGTGATGACCGTCGGCTCCGTGTGCGCCGCGCTGCCGCGGCTGCGGCACGTGTGGCAGCTGGACGCGGGTGCCCTGGACCAGCTGGCGGCGCGCGGCGAGCTCATCCCGGCCGCCTCGGTCGACTCGATGCGCCGCATCGTCCTGCCGGACTCCACGGCCGTCGTCGCCTACACCTCCGGCACCTCCGGCCGCCCCGTGGGCTGCGCGCTGAGCCACCGCGGTCTGGCCTTCACGAGCGACACCCTGCTGGCCGGCCGGGGCCACACCGCGGCGCCGCCCGGTGAGCAGGCCGCCGTCCTCGCCTTCCTGCCCTTCTCCCACGTCCACGGTCTGATGATCCAGGTGCTGTGTGTGCGCGGCGGGCTGCTGATGGGCCACGAACCCGACAGCGGCGGGGAGTCCCTGTCCTCGGCCCTGCGCACCTTCCGGCCCACCCATCTGTACGCCGTCCCGTCGCTGCTGGAGAAGATCTACAAGGACTTCCTGCGGGCGGCGCAGCTGTCGGGGCGCGGCACCCTGTTCGAGCGGGCGGCCGGCACGGCACGCGACTTCGCCGCCGCGCTGGAGCGGCAGCGGCTGGGACGCGGCCCGGGGCCCGGCCTCGACCTGCGGCTGCAGCACTCCCTGTACGAGCGCACGGTCTACCGCAGGCTGCGGGCCGCGCTGGGCGGCCGGGTGCTGCGGGCCACCTCCGGGGGTTCGGCGCTCGGCCGCGACCTGTCCCTCTTCTACGAGGGGATCGGCGTCCACGTCCACGACGGGTACGGGCTCACCGAGACCGGCGGCGGGGTGACGATGCAGCCGTTCGGGCGGGAGAAGTCCGGCACCGTCGGGCAGGCGCTGCCGGGCACCGAGATCCGGGTGGCCGGCGACGGGGAGATCCTGGTGCGCGGGCCGTCGGTGTTCCAGGGGTACGTCGGTGACGGCGAGGCCGCCACCCGGGCCGTGCTGCGCGACGGCTGGCTGGCCACGGGCGACCTGGGCCGGCTGGACGCCGAGGGCTACCTGACGATCACCGGGCGCAAGAAGGACGTCATCGTCACGAGCAGTGGCAGGAGCGTGGCGCCGGCGGCCCTGGAGCAGCGGCTGCGGGCGCACCCGCTGGTCCACCAGGCCGTCGTCGTGGGCGACAACCGGCCGTGCGTGGGCGCCCTGATCACGCTGGACCCGGAGTTCCTCGACGACTGGCGGGCGGCGCTGTCCCTGCCGGGTGACGCGCCGGCCCGGCAGGCGCGGGAGGAGAACGCGCTGCGGGAGGAGATCACGCGGGCGGTCGCCGCGGCCAACAGCAGTGTGTCGCGTGCGGAGTCGATCCGGGTGTTCCGGGTGCTGCCGGAACCGTTCGACGTGGCCAACGGGCTGCTGACGCCGTCGATGAAGCTGCGCCGGGACGAGATCGTGCGGCGCCACGCGCTGGAGATCGACGCGATGTACCAGTCCCGGACGCGTCCCGGGAGGACGCCCGCCGTGGACGAGTCGTCCGGCTGGGACGACTCGGACGACGTCTTCCGCTGACCGTCCGGGAGGGACGGCACACCGTGCCCGGCCGGTGACGGGTTTGTCACCGGCCGGGCACGGGCATGCGGGCGCGTAGGCTCCGCCCGCGCGGGAACCCACAGTTCGAGGGGACGCAGAGGGCGGAACGACCGCCCCGCGACAACGGGGCCTGGAAGGCGAGATGGCACGCGAGCCGCATAGGGACAGGACACTGGCTGCCGAGGACATCACGAGCCGCATCGCCAGCTTCCCGGGGGAGCTGCACGATGTGACGGACGCACGCCTGGTCGCGGAGGAGTTCCTCTTCGAGCTGGCCCGCGTGTCGGCTCCGTCGGCTCCGGAGCACTGGGACGACATTCTGCTGGTGGTCACGGAACTGGCCGCCAACGCGGTCCAGTACGCCCCGGGCCCCTTCCAGCTGCGGCTGCGCAGAACGTTCGACGGGGTGCACGTGGTGATGCACGACACCAGCACCACCGAGCCGGCCCCGCGCCCCTTCCACCCCAACCGCGGGGGCGGCGGCATCGGCTGGCACCTGATCCACACGCTGTGCGACCAGGTCAGCGTCGTCAGCGACGACCACGGCAAGGACATCCACGTCTTTCTCCCCTGGTGAGGCCCACGCCCCGTCAGCCCCGGCCGGCGGCGGGCGCGTCGCGCAGGGGGACCAGCACGCTGACGGTCTTGCCCCCGCCGGGGCGCCTGCGGACCGTGATGTCCCGCGCCAGCCGGATCACCAGCGGCCAGCCGTAGCCGCTGCCCCGGTGCACGGCGGGCAGGGCGCCGGTTCCGGCGGCGGCCTCGGGGATCACGTCGCTGTGGTCGTGCACGTCGATCCGTACGCCCTCCTGCGTCGTCCGCACCTCGAAGCCGGCCAGTCCGTCGCCGTGCAGGAGGGCGTTGGTGACCAGCTCCGACACGACGAGGGAGAGGTCGATCATGTCCTGGTGGTGCGGGGTGCGGCCCTCGGCGTCCCACCGGTCGCGCACCGTCGCCTCGGCGTGCGCCCGCGCGTCCGCGGCGCTGCGCACCCCCGTGCCGTCGGCCGGACGCGTCCGTCGTGCGGTGGTCACCCGGTGGGGCTCTCGCGCGGCGGCAGTCGGTGGTAGTAGTCACCGACCGCGGTGAGGTAGGCGGGGTCCATGGTCTCGCTGTCGGTCCGGAACCGGGGCGCCTCCTTCACCTCGGCCCTGGTGCAGGACAAGGTCACCTGGCGTTCCCCGGCGTGGACGTCCGTGACGACGCCGACCGGCACCAGGAGGCTGCGGCCGAACACCCACACCCCGGTGTCGACGACGAGGTGCCGCATGCCGTGGTGGTCGGCCTGCCGGTCCACGTGTCCGATGGTGCCGTCGCTCGCGACGACGGTGTAGTCCGTGAGGTCCTGCCCCTGGACGTGCTCCAGGTCCGGCGCGTATGACCAGATGCTGTCGATGGGCACTGCTCCTTGCCTCCCCGATGACGACGGATCCCCTGGGTCCCGCACCCAGCTCCACAGCAGCAAATACCCGTCAGGCGCGCGCGCATTCGAGAGGCGCGGACCGAAACGGCACGTCGGCCTCCCGGCCTTACACGCCCGGCGCAACCCGTCCGTGTACCCGTCAGGTGCCAGGGTATGCACATGGACCGGGATTTTCCCGGACCGGTTCCGCCGGTGGTGCCGCGCTTTGTTCCGCACCCGCGAACTGGGTTAGCCTTCGGCGTATTTTCTCATCGCGCAGATCCGTGAACTGCGGAAATGCATACTGACCTTGCCGGAACGAGGGTGCGCATGACCAGCAAGAGCACCGAGGGGGCCGAGGCGGCGCCGGGGGACCAGGAGCTGAGGCGGCTCCTGGCGGGGCTGACGGCCGTTCGGGACGGGGACTTCGGCACCCGGCTGCCGGACGACGCGGACGGTCTCATGGGGGACATCGCCAAGGTCTTCAACGGGATGGTGGACCAGCTCTCGGTGTTCACCTCCGAGGTGACCCGGGTGGCCCGCGAGGTCGGCACCGAGGGGGCGCTGGGCGGCCAGGCCCAGGTGCCGGGGGTCTCGGGCACCTGGGCCGACCTGACGGACTCGGTGAACGCCATGGCGGGCAACCTCACCGCCCAGGTCCGCAACGTCGCGCAGGTGACGACGGCGGTCGCCAAGGGCGACCTGTCGCAGAAGATCACCGTGGACGCCCGCGGCGAGATCCTCGAGCTCAAGAACACCATCAACACGATGGTCGACCAGCTCTCCGCCTTCGCCGACGAGGTCACCCGCGTCGCCCGCGAGGTCGGCACCGAGGGCCGCCTCGGCGGCCAGGCCGACGTGCAGGGCGTCAAGGGCACCTGGCGCGACCTCACCCACTCGGTGAACTTCATGGCGGGCAACCTCACCGGCCAGGTGCGCAACATCGCGCTGGTGGCGACGGCGGTCGCCAAGGGCGACCTGTCGCAGAAGATCACCGTGGACGCCCGCGGCGAGATCCTCGAGCTCAAGAACACCATCAACACGATGGTCGACCAGCTCTCCGCCTTCGCCGACGAGGTCACCCGCGTCGCCCGCGAGGTCGGCACCGAGGGCCGCCTCGGCGGCCAGGCGCAGGTGCGCGGCGTCTCCGGCACCTGGAAGGACCTCACCGACAACGTCAACGTGATGGCGTCCAACCTGACCGGTCAGGTCCGCTCCATCGCCCAGGTCGCCTCCGCGGTGGGCCGGGGCGACCTGTCGCAGCGGATCCGGGTCGAGGCGGCCGGCGAGGTCGGGGCGCTGGCCGACGTCATCAACACCATGGTCGACACGCTGTCGGCCTTCGCCGACGAGGTCACCCGCGTCGCCCGCGAGGTCGGCACCGAGGGCCGCCTCGGCGGCCAGGCGCACGTGCCCCATGTCGCGGGCACCTGGAAGGACCTCACCGACAACGTCAACTCCATGGCCAACAACCTCACCGGCCAGGTGCGCAACATCGCGCTGGTGACGACCGCCGTGGCCCGGGGCGACCTGTCGAAGAAGATCGACGTCGACGCGCGCGGCGAGATCCTGGAGCTGAAGACGACCATCAACACGATGGTCGACCAGCTCTCCGCCTTCGCCCAGGAGGTCACCCGCGTCGCCCGCGAGGTCGGCACCGAGGGCCGCCTCGGCGGCCAGGCCGAGGTCGAGGGGGTCTCCGGCACCTGGAAGCGGCTCACGGAGAACGTCAACGAGCTGGCGGGCAACCTCACCCGGCAGGTCCGGGCGATCGCCGAGGTCACCAGCGCCGTCGCCGAGGGCGATCTGACCCGCTCCGTCAACGTGGAGGCCTCCGGTGAGGTCGCCGAGCTCAAGGACAACATCAACTCGATGGTGGAGTCCCTGCGCGAGACCACCCGGGCCAACCAGGAGCAGGACTGGCTCAAGACCAACCTCGCCCGGGTCTCCGGCCTGATGCAGGGCCACCGCGACCTGCCCGTGGTCGCCGAACTGATCATGGACGAGCTGGTGCCGCTGGTGTCGGCCCAGTACGGCGCCTTCTACCTCGCGGAGGACGGCCACGACGGCCCCGAGCTGCGGCTCGTCGGCTCCTACGGCTACCCCGACGACGACGGCCGGCCCACCCGCATCCCCTTCGGCCGCACCCTGGTCGGCCAGGCCGCGCGCAGCCGCCGCGCCATCACGGTGGACGAGCTGCCGCCGGACTACGTCACCATCTCCTCCGGGCTGGGGCAGGTGGTGCCGACCACGCTGGTGCTGCTGCCCATCGTGGTCGAGGGCCAGGTCCTCGGTGTGATCGAGCTGGCGTCGGTGACCCCGTTCACCCAGATCCACCAGGACTTCCTGGCCCAGCTGATGGAGACCATCGGCGTCAACGTCAACACCATCGTGGCCAACGCCCGCACCGACGAGCTGCTCGTCGAGTCGCAGCGGCTCACCGCCGAACTGCAGGAGCGGTCGGCGGAGTTGCAGACCCAGCAGGAGGAACTCCAGCACTCCAACGCCGAGCTGGAGGACAAGGCGGCGCTGCTGGCCGCGCAGAACCGGGACATCGAGGCGAAGAACCTGCAGATCGAGCAGGCCCGGCAGGAACTGGAGGCGCGGGCCCAGCAGCTGTCGCTGGCCTCGAAGTACAAGTCGGAGTTCCTGGCGAACATGAGCCACGAGCTGCGCACCCCGCTCAACAGCCTGCTGATCCTGGCCCAGTTGCTCGCCCAGAACCCCTCGCGCAACCTCAGCCCCAAGCAGGTCGAGTACGCGCAGATCATCCACTCGGCCGGCTCGGACCTGCTGCAGCTGATCAACGACATCCTCGACCTGTCCAAGGTCGAGGCCGGGAAGATGGACGTCAGCCCCGAGCGGGTGGAGCTGCGCCGGCTCATCGAGTACGTCGAGGCCACCTTCCGGCCGATGACGATGCAGAAGAGCCTGGACTTCACCGTGACGACGGCGCCGGGCGCGCCGGCCGACCTGCTCACCGACGACTCGCGGCTGCGGCAGGTGCTGCGCAACCTGCTGTCCAACGCGGTCAAGTTCACCGAGCGGGGCCGCGTGGAGCTGCGGATCGAGCCCGCGCCGGACGACGAGGTGCCGAGCGGTGTGCTGCGGGGCGGGCCCGTGGTGGCCTTCCGGGTGCAGGACACCGGTGTGGGCATTCCCGAGCAGCACCTGGAGGCGATCTTCGGCGCCTTCCAGCAGGCGGACGGCACGACCAGCCGCAAGTACGGGGGCACCGGGCTCGGTCTGTCCATCACCCGGGAGATCGCGCACCTGCTGGGCGGCGCGGTGACGGTGGACAGCGTCGCCGGCCAGGGCAGTACGTTCACCCTGTTCCTGCCCGTGGCGCGACCGGACTTCGAGGAGCTGCTGCGGCCCTCCGTGCTCCCGGACGGGGACCGGGGAGAGGCCCTGCCGGAGGTGCCGGCCCGGCAGCCGGCGGCGGTCGAGACGGGGGCGTCGTCCGGCCGGCGTCCGCGGCGGCTGCTCGTCGTGGAGGAGCGGCCCCGGGGTCTGCTGACCCTGGTCGCGGAGAGCGTGGTCCAGGACGTCGCGCACGGCGACGGCGCCTCCCAGCCCTCGGTCGACATCCTCACCGCCGTCGGCGCCCAGGAGGCGGCCGGTGCGCTGGCCGCCGATCCGTGCCACTGCGTGGTGCTGGAGCTCGGTACGGCCCAGGAGGAGGTGACCCGGTTCCTGGAGGCGCTGCGGGGCGACTCCGCCCTGGCGAGCGTGCCGGTGCTGGTGCACAGCGGCCACCGTGTGGACGCGGCGGTCGAGGAGCACCTGCGGTCCCGTGCCGAGGGCACCGCCCTGGAGTTCCTGTCCAGCCTCGACGAGCTGCGCGAACGCATCGCCCTGCACCTCTCCGCGGAGGAGCCCGGCGACGTGCTGTCGCTGGTGCGGCCCGACGAGCCGCAGCGGCCGGCGCCGCAGGCCGTGGTGGACGACTCCTTCTCCGGCCGCACGATCCTCGTCGTCGACGACGACGCGCGCAATCTCTTCGCGCTCAGCGGGATCCTGGAGCTGCACGGCTTCCGGGTGCTGCACGCGGAGAACGGCCGCAAGGGCATCGAGAGACTGGTGGACAACCCCGACGTGGCGCTCGTACTGATGGACGTGATGATGCCCGAGCTGGACGGCTACGCCGCCACGGCCGAGATCCGCACCATGCCGCAGTACGCCGAGCTGCCCATCATCGCCGTCACCGCGAAGGCCATGCCCGGGGACCGGGAGAAGAGTCTCGCCTCGGGAGCCAGCGACTACGTCACCAAACCGGTCGACACCCAGGACCTGATCGCCTGTGTCCGCCGCTGGCTGCCGGCATGAGCCCCGCCACGGGGCTCCGCCTCCGAGGAGCGTGCGCACAGTGAGCATCAGTGAACGGCAGGGCGAGCCGCGAGACGGCGGGGCCTCGCTCGAGCGCCCGTCGGCCGGGCCGGCCGGGGTGTCCGCGGACTCGCCCGTGGGCAGACTGGCGGCCACCGTGGACCGGCTCAGCCGGGAGGTGCGGGCCGCGCAGGCCGAGGCCGAGGGCCGGGCGCTGATCGAACTCGCCAAGGGCATCCTCGTCGAACGGCTGGGGTGCGGTCCCTCGCAGGCCGCCCGCCAGCTCGCCGAGCTGACCGAGCAGGCCGGGACGAGCCAGCTGGAGTTCGCGGTCGAGGTCATCAACCAGGCCGCCCGGGACCGGATGTCCGAGGTGACGGACGCCTTCCTGGCCGCCACCCGGGCCGCCGAGGAGGCGGGGCGGGACCCCGCCGCCGTACGGCTGCGCGCGGCCGAGAGCGGGGCGCTGGCCGCGGACGACACCCAGGCCGTGGCCGAGTCCCTGCTCGCGCAGGCGCTGCGTCCGCTGGGCGCGGTGGCCGTGGCGATCTGGGCGGCCGGCGCCGACGGGTCGCTCACCCTGGCGGGCAGCGCCGGCTTCTCCCCCGCGGAGGCCGCGCGCTGGTACTACGTGCCGCCGGACGTGGCGACGGTCGCCCGGTGCGGCCTCGCGGAGCGCGACGGCCTGTGGATCACGTCGCTGGCCGACCGGGGACTGCCCAGTGTCGGCCGGCACCACCACCCGGACGGCGGCCGGGCGGCCCTGCCCGCCGGCACGGGGGGCCGGGTGTACGGCGTGCTGGAGATCGTCTGGCCGGATCCGCTGCCCGCGCAGCCGCCGCAGATCGTGCGCCAGGTGGAGGCCCTGGCGGAGCTGTGCGCGCACACCCTGGAGACGTACACGGCGCCGGGCGGTCCGGCCCTGCAGCCCCGGGTGCTGCCGGACGCCGCGGAGCTGATGGACCTGGCCGACGGGCTGTACGACCCGGCCCTCGTCCTGGTGCCGCACCTGGACGACCAGGGCAACCTGCTGGACTTCCGCATCCAGCACGTCAACAGCCGTTTCCTGGACCCGGCGGGCCGGCCGCGCGCCACGGTCAGCGGGGCGCTGCTCCTGGAGGCCTACCCGATGGCCGCCGGGAACAGCGAGCTGTTCCAGCGGATCGAACGGGTGTACGCCACGGGGGAGCCGTTCCGCGCCCGGCGGATGAACCTGACCGCCCTCGTCGACCAGGTGCCGCTGTCGTCGGTCGCCGACATCAGCGTCAGCCGGCACGGTGCCGGCATCCTGTTCATCTGGCGGATCGAGGACGAGACGGCCCGCCTGGCGAGCCTGCTCCAGCACGCCCAGCGGCTCGGCCGGATCGGCGGTTTCGAGGAGAACCTGCTGACCGGGGAGATCACCTGGAACGGACAGCTCTTCGACCTGTACGGACGTCCCGAGTCCAGCCCGCCGGTGCCGCTGCAGGAGCTGCCCGCGCACGCCCACCCGGACGACGCCGTCGCCATCGGCCGCTTCCTGCGCACGCTGCTGCACCACCGCCGTCCGGCGTCGGCCGCCTTCCGGCTGCAGCGGCCGGACGGGGTGACCCGGCACATCCGGGTCGTCGCCGAGCCGGTCCTGGACACCGACGGCCGGCTGCTCACCACCCGCGGCGCCTACCAGGACATCTCCTCCCAGCACTGGACGGAGGTGGCGCTGGCGGCCACCCGCGACCAGCTGGCCCACACCGAACAGCAGGCAAGCGAGCGCGACCGGCTGGCGCTGCAGCTGCAGCGCGCCATCATGCCGCCCACCCAGGCGCCGCTGCAGGTGCCCGACCTGGACGTGGCCGTGCGCTACCGGCCCGCGGAGGCCGAGCAGCTGGTGGGCGGCGACTGGTACGACGCCGTGGTGCTGCCGTCCGGCCTGGTGCTGCTGTGCGTGGGCGACGTCGCCGGGCACGGGATAGAGGCGGCGACCAGCATGGTCGTCCTGCGCAACGCGCTGCGCGGCCTCGCGGTCACCGGGGCGGGCCCCGGACAGCTGCTGTCCTGGCTGAACATCGTGACGCACCACCTGACGGGCGGCGTCACCGCCACCGCCGTGTGCGGCCTGTACGACCCGGACTCGCGCACCCTGCGGTGGGCCCGTGCCGGCCACCTGCCGCCGGTGCTGGTGCGCGGCTCCGAGGCCGCTCCGCTGCCGCTGGTGCGCGGGCTGCTGCTCGGTGCCCTGCCGGAGGCGGTGTACGAGGAGTCGGAGGTGCGGCTGGCCGCCGAGGACAACCTGCTGATGTACACCGACGGTCTGATCGAGCGCCGGGACCGCAGCGTGGAGGAGTCGCTGACCCATCTGCTCACCACCGCCGCCGCGGCTCCGGACACGCTCGACCAGCGGCTGGACCGGCTGCTCACGTACAGCAGGTCGGACACGGACGACGACACCTGCATCGTGGGCATCCGGGTCGGCTGAGGAGGGTGCCTCGGCCCGCCGGGCGGGCCGAGGCATGACCGGGCGATTCGGGGGTACGCGCGGCTGCGCGACGAAGAGCTTGATCACCTTGTTGGAGGTACTCGTGCCCATTGCCCAGGACCCGTTGTCCGTCGAGGTGACCCTGCCGCGTGACGATGTGGCGCTGCTCACCGTGGAGGGGTACTTGGACGTCGACACGGCGACCGAGTTCCAGCACCACCTGGCGAACCAGCTCCATCACGGCCGCCGGCACTTCCTGCTCGACCTGTCGGCGGTCCCCTTCATGGACTCCTCCGGCATGAACATCATCCTGCGGGTCTACCAGGAGGCCCGTGAACTGCCCGGGAGCGTGCACATCATCTCCCCCACCCCCGCGGTGCGCCGCATCCTCGACCTGACGGGCGTGAGCATCACCGTGCCCGTCTCGGAGAGCGTCGACGAGGCGCTGGAGCGCGTGGACGCGCTGCCGGAGACCCCGGTCGAACCGGAGGTCTGAGCGCGGTCCGCGGGGCCCGGCGCACACGGCGCCGGGGCGTGGTTAGAGTGGCCACCCGGCCAAGGTCACACCGTGGTCCCGGAGTTGGGGCGCGGTGCGACGTGACGACGACGAGGAGAGGAAACAGGTGCCGGAGCACGAAGCGGGCGGACCACTCGGGACGCCGGCGCACGAGGTCAGGGACTTCCTGCGGCGCCGACGCGAGCAGATCGCCCAGCGGTGGGCGGACGAGCCCCTGTTCCGTACGGTGTTCACGGTCTCGCGCGACGAGGCGGTGGAGGCGGGGAAGGCGGTCGTCGACGCGCTGGCCCAGGTCGCCGACGCGCAGCAGGTCGAGGACCCGGACGCCGCGGGTTTCTCGGCGGTGCGCGAGCAGCTGGCCCGGATGGGGGCGGCCCGCTCCCGCGCGGGGCTGTCCAACACGCAGGTGTCGAGCGAGCTGGCGGCGCTGTGGCCGCCGGCCGAGAACCTCCTGGTCGCCGAATTGGACCAGGCGTCACCGGAGGAACTGCGGGCGTGCTCGACCACGCTCAGCATGCTCCTGGGCACGCTGCGCCTGGTGGCCATGCAGACGGCGCTGAGCGAGACGCAGTCCCTCATCGACCGGCAGCGGCTGCAGCTGCTGGAGGTGGCGACGCCGGTGATCAAGCTCTGGGACGGCATCGTGGCGGTCCCGCTGATCGGGACGCTGGACAGCGCCCGCAGCCAGGTGGTGATGGAGACCCTGCTGAACGCGGTCGTCGACCAGCACGCCCGGTTCGCGATCCTCGACATCACCGGGGTGCCGACGGTCGACTCCCTGGTGGCGCAGCACCTGATGAAGACGGTCGCCGCGGCCCGGCTGATGGGCGCGGAGTGCGTGGTGTCCGGCATCCGTCCGGCGATCGCGCAGACCATCGTCCACCTGGGTCTGGACCTCGGCACGGTGAAGACGCGGGCGAGCCTCGCCGACGCGCTCGGGCACTGTCTGCACGAGCTGGGGACGAACATCGTGCACGCGGCGCCCGACGGTGCGGGCCGGCGGTGAGCGAGGGGTTCTCCCGCCCGGTCGCGGGACATGTGCCGGTCCTCAGACTCGGTGACCTGCTGCTGGTCACCCTCCAGGGCGACCTGTACGACGGCGCGGCGCACCAGCTGCAGCAGGACCTCTCCGAGACGATTGCGCGCAGCGGGGTCACGGGGGTGGTCATCGACATCTCCGGTGTGGAGATCGTCGACTCCTTCCTCGGGCGGGTGCTGGCCGAGATCGCGGCGCAGACCGAGCTGCTGGCCGCGCGCACCGTGGTGGCCGGCATGCGGCCGGCGGTCGCCATCACCCTGGTGGAGCTGGGGCTGACGCTGCCGGGGGTGCGGACCGCGCTCACCACCGAGGCGGCGATGGAACTCCTCGCGCAGCCCGTCGTGCGGCCGCGTTCCGGCGGCGGGGGCGAGGGGAGTCCGTGATGCACACCGCCGCGGACGTCGAGGCCCGCCTGCCCATCCGGTCGGACATGGACCTGGTGTGGGTGCGCCAGCACGTGCGGCAGGCCGCCGCCCGGCTCGGCTTCGGTCTGGTGGACCAGACGAAACTGGTGACCGCCGCCAGCGAGCTGGCCCGCAACACCCTGGTGCACGGCGGGGGCGGCCTGATGGAGGCGGCGCACGTCAGCTCCGGCGGGGCCGACGGGCTGCGGCTGGTCTTCAGCGACTCGGGCCCCGGCATCCCCGACCTCGAGCGGGCGCTGAGCGACGGCTACACCTCCGGCGGCGGGCTGGGGATGGGGCTGGGCGGCTCCCGGCGCCTGGTGCACGACTTCGAGGTGGAGAGCGCCCCGGGGACGGGGACCACGGTGCGGGTGACGTCGTGGGTGACCCGGCCGCCGCGCCGGCGTGAGGACGTCTGATGCCCCGCGTCCGGTACGTGCCGGTGCAGGACTCGACCCGGGTGCGCGACGTCCGGGTCGCGGCGGAGGAGGCCGCGGCCGAGGCCGGGCTCGACGAAGGGCGCACCGACGCCGCCGCGCTGGTGGCGACCGAGCTCGCCACCAATCTCCTCAAGCACGCGCGGGCGGGAGAGGTGGTCGTCGACGTCGTCGACCCGCCCGTGCCGCGGGAGGGCCGGCCCGGACGGGTCGTGCAGATCACCGCGCTCGACCACGGGCCGGGCATCGCCGATGTGGCGGGTGCGCTGCGGGACGGGTTCTCCACCACCCGCTCGCTCGGCGCGGGCCTCGGCACCTGCCGTCGTCTGGCCGACGACTTCGGTCTGCACAGTGTGCTCGGCCGGGGCACCGTGGCGGTGGCCCGCCTCGGCGCCGCCGGGGAGGACTCCCCCGGGGTTCCCGGCGCGCGCGCCGGCGGCGTCAACGTCCCGTTCGCCGGGGCGGACTTCTCGGGGGACGCCTGGGCCTGGGTCGGCTCCGGCGACCGGCTGACCCTGATGCTGGCCGACGGGCTGGGCCACGGCGGCGAGGCGGCGCGGGCCTCGACCGCCGCCGTCGAGGAACTGCGCCGCTGGGCCCGGCTCCCGCCCGCCGAGTGCCTGGTCAAGCTGCACACGGCGCTGGCCGGCACCCGGGGGGCGGCCGTCGCCGTGGCGCAGCTCGACACCTGGGCCGGCCGGCTGCGCTTCGCGGGGATCGGCAACGTGACGGCCCGGCTGCGGGAGGGCGGCCGCTGGCGGTCCCTGCTGTCGCGGCCCGGCATCGTCGGGGTGCACCGGCCGCTCACCGTGCGCGAGGACGACGTCGCCTGGACCGAGGAGAGCCTGCTGATCCTGCACACCGACGGCCTGCCCGGCCGCTGGACGCCGCCCCCGGACACGGGGGTGCCGCCGGCCGACCCCGCCGTGACGGCCGCCGTGGCCCTCCGGGACGCCGGAAGCCCGGCGCGCCCGGTCCGGGACGACACCGCCGTGGCCGTGCTGGCCCCCGCCCCGGTGGGCCGCCTATGACGCGCACCTGGCGGATCCGGACCGTCACGGACGCGGCACGCGCCCGCATCGCCGTGGCCCGGCTGGCGGCGGCGCACGGGGTGCCCACCGTCGCACGCGCCCGGCTGGCCACGGAGCTCAGCGGCCGGCTGCGGCAGTGCCTCACCAAGGGCGGCGTCTGGGTGCTCACCCTGGACGGCCCCGGCCCGTCCGCCGGGGCGGGGACGCTGCACGTCGCGGTGGTGCCGACCCCGGACGCCGCCGTCGGCGACCGCGCCCCGTGGACGCTGGCCGTGCCGTGCCCCGAGCCGGGCCCCGAACGGGGCCGGGCGTCCGGCGTCGGCCGGGTGCCGGAGGACCCGGCCGGTCTGTCCGAGGCGCTGCTGGGCGCCGACGAGGACACGGCCGTGGTGCTGGACAAGCTCGCCGAGCAGGAGGAACTGGTCGCCTTCCACCGCGAGGAGCTGCACCAGACCAACCAGGGGGTCCTGGCGCTGCACGCCGATCTCGACGCGGCGGGGCGCGCCCAGCGGGAGGCGTTCGCCGCCGAGCGCCGGGCGCGCAGGGAGGCGGAGAACGCGCGCCGCAGACTGATGTTCCTGGCGGACGCGAGCGCCGTGCTGAACGCCTCGCTCAACCACGACGAGATCGTGCGCCGGCTGCCGGAGCTGCTGGTGCCGCGGTACGCCCGCCACGTCGACCTCTGGCTGTTCGACCAGGAGGACGACCGGCGGCCGCCCGCCTCCCACCCGCGGGCCGCGGTCCGCGCCGCCCGCACCGGGCGCCCGCAGTACGCCGCCGTCCACCCCGGCGGTCTGCCCGGGGTGGACGACCACCCCCCGTCGGCCCTGGAGCCCGGCCGGCCGCTGCTCTGCATCCCGCTGCTGACCCGCCGTGCGCCGCTGGGCGTGCTGACGCTGTCGCCGCCCGGTGAGCGCTGGGACCCGGACGACGCGGTGATGCTGCTCGAGCTCGCCCGGCGGGCCGGCACGGCCATCGACAACGCCCGCCGCTTCGAGCACAGCCGTGACATCGCCGAGACGCTGCAGCGCGCCCTGCTCACCGAGCTGCCGGCGACGCCGGGCCTGAGCCTGGCCGCGCGCTATCTGCCGGCCACGCACGGGCTGAACATCGGCGGCGACTGGTACGACGCCTTCCGGCAGCGCGACGGCGGTCTGATCACCGTCATCGGCGACGTGACCGGGCACGGGCTGCACGCGGCGGTGATGATGAGCCAGCTGCGCACCGCGCTGCGCGCCTACGCCGTCGACGGCGACGGCCCCGGCCGGCTGCTGACCCGGCTGCACGGGTACCTGCGCCATCTGCAGCCCGATCTGTTCGCCACGGCGGTCATCGCGCGGTTCCATCCGGACGGGCACACGCTGACCTGGGCCGCCGCCGGTCATCCGCCGCCGGTGCTGCGGCTGCCCGACGGGCGGGTGCGCACGCTGGACGCCAAGCCCGGGGCGATGCTCGGCATCCCGTTGCGGCAGGACATCGCCGACCACACCGAGCGGCTGACGCCCGGTTCGACGCTCGCGCTCTACACGGACGGGCTGGTCGAGCGGCGCGCCCGGGGCATCGACCCGGGCATCGAGCGGCTCGCGGCGGCCCTCGGGACGTTCGGCTCCGAGGAGCTGGAGGCGGACCTGGAGGACTCGGCGGACCGGCTCCTGCGCCCGCTGCTCAGCGACTCCGACCGCGACGACGACGTGTGCCTGCTCCTGTGCCACCTGCACGGCTGAAGGACCGGCCGCGGATCTCCTCCCGGTGCGCTCCGGCGAAGGTGCGGGCATCGTGGTGCTGAACAGGGGCACGCGTCAGTTGTCGATGTTCGAGGCAGACCGCCTGGAGCCGCAGGAAGGGATGGACACCGTGACACGACCCAGGATCCTGGTGGTGGGCGCAGGTTTCGCCGGCGTGGAGTGCGTGCGCCGGCTGGAACGCAGGCTCGCCCCGAACGAGGCCGACCTCACTCTGGTGACGCCGTTCTCCTACCAGCTGTACCTGCCGCTGCTCCCCCAGGTCGCCTCCGGGGTGCTGACCCCGCAGTCGGTGGCGCTCTCCCTGCGCCGCAGCGAGAAGTACCGCACCCGGATCATCCCGGGCGGTGCCGTCGGCGTGGACCTGAAGTCCAAGGTCTGTGTCGTCCGCACCGTCAACGGCGACGTCGTCAACGAGCCGTACGACTACATCGTGCTGGCCCCCGGCAGCGTCACCCGCACCTTCGACATCCCGGGGCTGACGGACCACGCCTTCGGGCTCAAGTCGCTCGCCGAGGCCGCCTACCTCCGCGACCACGTCATCTCCCAGCTCGACCTGGCCGACGCGAGCCACGATCCGGCCGAGCGGGCCTCGCGGCTGCAGTTCGTGGTGGTCGGCGGCGGTTACGCGGGCACCGAGACCGCGGCCAGCCTGCAGCGGCTGACGCACGCCGCCGTCAAGCGCTACCCCCGGCTGGACCCGGGCCTGATCAAGTGGCACCTCATCGACATCGCGCCGAAGCTGATGCCCGAACTGGGCGAGAAGCTCGGACGCAGCGCGCAGGAGATCCTGTCCCGGCGCGGCATCGAGATCTCGCTGGGCGTCTCCATCGCGAAGGCGGGCGCCGAGGAGGTCACCTTCACCGACGGCCGGGCGGTGCCCACCCGCACCCTGATCTGGACCGCCGGGGTGGTCGCCAGCCCGCTCATCGCCACGCTCGGCGCGGAGACCGTCCGGGGCCGGCTCGCGGTCAACGCGGACATGTGCCTGCCGGGACACGACGGGGTGTTCGCGCTCGGCGACTCGGCCGCGGTGCCCGACGTGGCCAAGGGCGACGACGCCGTGTGCCCGCCGACCGCGCAGCACGCCCTGCGGCAGGGCAGGCACGTCGCCGAGAACGTCCTGGCGACGCTGCGGGGCCGGCCGACACGGCCGTACGTCCACAAGGACCTCGGGCTCGTGGTGGACCTCGGCGGCACCGACGCGGTGTCCAAGCCGCTCGGCCTCGAACTGCACGGGCTGCCCGCCCAGGCGGTGGCCCGCGGCTACCACTGGTCGGCGCTGCGCACCGGTGTCGCCAAGACGCGGGTGATGACCAACTGGCTGCTGAACGCGGTCGCCGGCGACGACTTCGTCCGTACCGGGTTCCAGGCGCACAGGCCCGGCAACCTGCGGGACTTCGAGTACCTGGACGCCTATCTGACGCCGGAGCAGGTGCGGGCGCACGTCGAGGAAGCGGGCCGGGCAGCGCGGTGATCCGGGGCGCGGGAGACGGTCCGCGCCCGGTGGTGCCGGGATCCGGGCGGGAGTGCGCGACGGGAGAGAGTGCGGCGGAGTGAAGGCGTCGGGACGCTCGGTGCGGGCACGGCTGGGGGACCGGCTGGCGGCGTCCGACCCCGGTCTGCTGCGGCTGACGGCCGGGCTGCGGACGGTGGGCGCGGTGGCGCTGACACTGGCCGTGCTCGCCCCGGCGGGATCGGACACCACCCACTTGGTGGCGGGCGCGATGGCGGCGATGGTCGCCACCTTCTCCATCCGGGAGCGGCAGCGCGGTGCCCAGGCGGTCACGCTGGCCGCCGGCCTGCCGGTCGCGCTGGCCTCCGTGTCGCTGGGCGCGGTGCTCGACGCGCGGGTCGTCGTGGGGGACGTCCTCTTCGTCGTCCTCATCTTCTGCGCGGTCTACGGCCGCCGGTTCGGCGACCGCGGAACCGCGCTCGGGCTGATCGGCTTCCAGGTCTACTTCATGTCCCTGTTCGTCGGCGCCTCCGCCTCCGGATTGCCGGAGCTGTGGGCCGTGCTGACCGTCGCGTTCGCGTGCAGCGCCCTGGTGCGGTTCGCCGTCGTCCCCGTCACGCCCGCCGGGACGCTCGCGCGGCTGCGGCAGGCCTTCCGGGCCCGGCTGGGCCGGCTCGTCTCCGCGCACCTGGCGCTGCTGGACGCCGGGCCGGACGGGATGGACAAGGCGCTGGAGGACGTGCGGGAGGGCAACGCGCGGCTGCACGAGACGGCCCTGATGATCCAGAGCCGGCTGGAGGAGGGCACGCCGGACGAGGCGGCGGCGCGGCTGGTGCAGCGCCGGATCGCCGACGCGGAGATCGCCGCCGAGCGGCTCGGCCTGCTGCTGCTGTCGGCGCGCAGCGCCCGGCGGGCGGACACCCTCACCCTGCACCTGCCCGGGGCGCCCGCCCCGGAGGTGGGCCGGCTGCCCGGCCCGGACGAGGCCACGGCGGTACTGCGGCGGGACCTGCTCGCGCTGCGGGCGCTGGTGGTGCGCCCCGGGCCCGGCGGGACGGGCGTGGCCCAGCTGCGCAACCGGCTGCTCGGCTACCGGGACGAGGAGAACCTGCCGGCCGCCACCCCGGCCGTGCGGGACGTGTTCCGGGCCGTCGGCGAGACCGCCCGCGCCGTGATGGGGCTGCGCGTCGCCCTGGAGGGTCCGCAGGACGAGTCGGACGACAGTCCGGCCACGGCCCGTTCCCGGGAGGAGCTGGACGCCGAGGACGCCGCCATCGACGCCGGCGAGGAGGCCGGGCCCGACGAGCGGCGGAAGGGGCTGCAACGGCCCACCACGCGCGCCGCCGTGCAGGTCTCCGTGGGTTCCACGCTGGCCATCGCCGGGGGCGAGCTGCTGTCCACGGACCGCTGGTACTGGGCGGTGCTGACCTGCTGGATCGTCTTCATCAACACGGCCTCGACCGGCGAGATCCTGGTCAAGGGCTACCGGCGGCTGCTGGGGACGGTGTTCGGCGTCGTCGCCGGCATCGTGCTGGCCGGCCTGGTGGGCCCCCACACCTGGACGGCCTTCGCCCTGGTGCTGGTGCTGATCTTCACGATGTTCTACACGGCGCCGCTGTCCTACACGCTGATGTCGTTCTTCGTGACGGCGCTGCTGGGGCTGCTCTACACCCTGCTGCACACCTACAGCTGGGAGGTGCTGGTGCTGCGGGTGGAGGAGACGGCGCTGGGCGCGGCCTGCGGGGTGGTCGCGGCGGCGCTGGTCCTGCCGGTGCGCACCGACCGGCGCACCAACGAGCTGCTGGTCACCGTGCTGGAGCGGCTCGCCGAGGTGTCCGAGGCCGCCGTCGGGCAGCTCAGCGGCGGCCCGGCCGGCGACCTGCTGGACAAGGCACGGGAGCTGGACCAGGCGCTGGGCGACCTGCGTTCCGCGACCCAGCCGCTGACGCATCCGGTCACCCCGCTGCGGAGCCGGCGCGCCACCGCCCGGTACGTGGTGGCGCTCCTGGAGACGTGCGCGTACCACGCCCGCTCGCTGGCGGCGACGGCGGAGCTGCTGCCGGCGCATCCCTCGATCGCGGCGGACCCCCGGCTGAGCGGGGCGGCGGGGCGCACGGTGCGCAACATCGTGACGATCGCGGACCGGGTCGCCGACGGGGAGGTCACCGCGCCGGTCGAGACCGGACCGAGCATCGCGTCCCTCCTGGGCGGCGACGGCGCCGCCCGCTACGGCCGCGTCACCGGCCGGGTGCTGCGCCACCTGGAGCGCCTGGACGAGGCCGTGGTGGGCCTCGCCCGTCCCCTGGCCGTCCCGGTGAGGGCTCCCGAGCGGTGAGCGACCCGCCGCCGCGGACCGCCACGAAGCACGCCCCGCCCGCGCGGTCGCGCGGGCGGGGCGTGGGCGGGGGTTCAGAAGTCGGTGGGCAGGCCGCTGGCCTCGGCGATGCCGCGCAGCTCCTCGTTCTGACGGTGGCGGTCCCTGATGTAGTCGGCGATCTCGTCCAGGCGGGAGGGATCGGCGGCGGTCGCCGCGTCGGTGACCACGCGGACCGGCCCGCTCTCGTCGACCTCCAGCTCGACCACCTCGTTGTCCAGGCGTCCGGTGACGGCCGTGGCGATGACCAGGGCGGCCTCGTCGCGGACCTCCTGGGGCAGTTCCTCGTCGCCGCCGTCCAGCGCGAGGTCCAGGCCGGACATCCGGTGTTCCTCGATCGCCTGGAGGACCGGCTCCACCACGTGCAGCAGAAGCCGGTAGTCCTCGGTGTCCATCCGGATCCGCAGGAGGTCGAGGTAGACGTCCACGGGCCGGCTTTCCGGGGGAATCTCGGATTCGCTCATCGGCTTCGGGTTCCCCGCATGCCGCGGGTCATACGGCGGCCGGCGCACCGGTTCCGGACGCGTCCCGGCCGGCCGCCGCCAGCCAGCCCCGGGCGGTGCCGAGCGCCTGGCGCACGTCCCGGGTGCCGGTCGACACGCACAGGGTGTACGCCAGGTCGTCGATCCGCGGGTCCCGGCCGGCCGGTCCGCCTCCGGCCGCGGTCAGGCCCTCGTACTCCTCGACGAGCCGGCGCAGCACGGTGGGGTGGGGCTTCAGCATGTGTCTCGCTTCCTGGTCGGGGCGGGCGCGCTCACGCCGTCGCCGAGTGTCCGCCGGTGCCGCGCCGGACGGCGCGCTGTCCCATCACCTCGGCGCGCACCCGGGCGCAGCTGCGGCTGATGAGGCGGGAGACGTGCATCTGGGAGATGCCCAGCCGGTCGGCGATGCGGCTCTGGGTCATGTCCTCGAAGAAACGCATGTAGAGGATGGCGCGTTCGCGTTCCGGCAGCCTGCGCAGGCCCTCCTTGGCGGACTCGCGGTCGACCACGATGTCGTAGGAGGCGTCCGCGGCGCCGAGGGTGTCGGCGAGGCTGTAGCCGTCGTCGTCGGTCGAGAGTTCCGCGTCCAGGGAGAGGGTGCTGAAGCTCTCCAGCGCCTCCATCCCGGCGGCGACCTCCTCCTCGGTCAGCCCGGTGTGGGCGGCGAGGGCCGCCACGGACGGCTCGGGGCTGCCGGGGTTCTGGGTGAGTTCGCGCCGGGCCACCCGCACCTTGTTGCGCAGCTCCTGCACCCGGCGGGGCACGCGCAGGGCCCACATCCGGTCACGGAAGTGCCGCTTGACCTCTCCGGTGATGGTGGGGACGGCGTAGCTCTCGAAGGCCCCGCGGCTGGGGTCGAAGCGGTCGATGGCCTTCACCAGGCCCAGGGCGGCCACCTGACGCAGGTCCTCGACGGACTCGCCGCGGTCGCGGAAGCGGCCGGCGATGCGGTGGGCCATGGGCAGCCACGCGGTGACGAGCTCGTCGCGGACGGCGTCCCGCTCGGGACCGTCCTCCAGGGAGGCCAGCCGGGCGAAGAGGGCGGCGGTGTCGGGGGCGTCGTCGTGCCGCCGCCGGGGTGCGGCGGTCGTCGTGTCGGAGAGGCCGGAACGAGGGGTGGGCGTGTCAATGAGCATGCGGTTCGCTCCCGAACGGTGGTTTCAGGGATCTACCGCGGGACGGTCGCCGCCGGGACGCCCGGAGGGTCCACAGCAGCCGTACCGCTCCCGCTGGCGCGCCTCCGGTCCGAAGCACGAACCTCCGATTGCCCCCTCGCCGGTGGAACAAACTCCGCTTCTCCACACGATGTGCCGGGGCCTGTTCCGGCCGGTCAGGACAGGGGTACTACGGCGGTGATGCACTTGCCTCCGGCGGGCAGGTCGGACACCCGGACGTCGCGGGACAGCCGGCACACGATGGGCCAGCCGTGACCGCCGGGACGGCGGCGGCCCTGCGGGTCGGTCGGCGGCACGACGGCGGGCAGTTCGTCGCTGCGGTCGCTCACCGACAGGCGCACTCCGGGGCCGCTGACGTCGACCTGGAAGTCGGTGATCCCGCCGCCGTGCAGCATGGCGTTGGTGGTGAGTTCGGAGGCGACGAGCAGGGCGTCCTCCAGGGCCTCGCTGTCGTAGGGGGTGTGCGTGGCCCGGCAGCGTTCGGACACCGCGCGCATCACGGCCTCGCGGACCTCGGCCGGGCGGCTCGGGCGGGGGGAACCTGCCCGGTGCGCGCCGAGCGGTTCGAAGGGTTCGGTCATGTGCTGCTCACACATCGTGGGGACTCCCGATTCGGTGACGAAGTGGAAGAAATGCCTCAGACCTCCCTCTCCGGCTCACCTGTCCCGGTGACGGCAAACCTCCCCGCTGTCCGGTGTACGCCTGTCTTCCTCCCGGCGCACGGGGTACGCGGTCGGTATGGCAGATGTGGTGGACTCGGGTGAACTGCTGCGGCGCATCCAGCGGGCGCGGGCCTGCGCGGCACAGGAGGAGCGGGCCTGGCGGGCCCGGGGCGACGAACTCGGGCGGGCGGACACCGGCGATCCCTCCGCGGCGCGCGACGCGGAGGCGCACCGGGTGGCCTACGGGGTGGTGCTGCGGGTGCTGGACGAGATCCTGACGCCCGGCCGGCACACGGCGCAGGGCTGACCGGCCCGGACACGGTCCGGGGGTGGACGAACGCGTCGGCCCGGACCCGTGAAACAGGTCACGCGACCTGATTACCTGAACGCCGCTCGAATGGTTTATCGTTCATTCATACGTGGTGGCGGAGTCGACACCCCCGTCCTCCGGGCACCACCGCTTACGGCCCTGGCTGGCTTCCCCCGTCCAGCCAGGGCTTCTTCATGCCCGGGCGGAGCCGACGGCGGAAACCGGACTTCCCGTCTCCGCCGAGGTGCCCCGAACGGCCGCAGCGGCTGAAATGAACGTAGGGAAAGCACCGGAACCGATTGCCCGGCGAGGAGCCCCGCGCCATGACCAAAGCGATCAAACTCCTGACCGCCCTTCCCCCGCCGCAGCGCGAGCGCCTGATGGCCCTGGCGCGGGAGGTGTCCTTCCCGGAGGACACCCGGATCTTCGAGACGGGTGGCACCGCCGACCGGTTCTGGGTGATCCGCTCCGGGGCGGTCTCGCTGGACCAGCGGGTGAACGACCTGCACCGGGTGACCGTCGCCGGCCTCGGCGCGGGCGATCTGCTGGGCTGGTCCTGGCTGTTCCCGCCGTACCAGTGGGACTTCGGCGCCGTGGCCTTCAGCCCGGTGCGCGCCTACGAGTTCGACGCGGCGGCCGTGCTGCGGCTCTGCGAGGAGGACCCGCCGCTCGGGATGACCCTCGTGCGCAGCGTCGCCGAGGTGCTCGCCCACCGGCTGGAGACGGCGCGCGGCACGCTGATGGAACAGGTCGCGGTGCACCGGCGCACAACGCTGTAGACGGGGTCGCACCCGGTGCCGCTCGTCGCCGCGTCAGGCCCCGGCGACGAGCGTGAGACCCAGGACGATCATGGTGACGGCGACCAGCCCGTCCAGGACGCGCCAGGCGGCGGGTCGGGTCAGGAAGCGGCTCAGCAGGCGGGCGCCGAAGCCGAGCGCGGCGAACCAGCAGACGCTGGCCAGTACGGCGCCCAGGCCGAAGGTCCAGCGCAGCGGGCCGTGGTCGGCGGCGACCGAGCCCAGCAGGAACACCGTGTCGAGGTAGACGTGCGGGTTGAGCCAGGTCATCGCGAGGCAGGTGAGCACGGCCCGGCGCCGGGAGCCCGCCGCCTCGCCCTCCGCCTCCAGTCCGGTGGCGGCCGGACGGAACACCCGGCGGGCGGCCAGCACGCCGTAGCCGAGCAGGAACGCGCCGCCGATCCAGCCGACCGCCGTCAGCGCGCCGGGCCACGCCACCACCACCGCGCCGACCCCGCCGACCCCCAGGGCGATGAGGACGGCGTCGGAGAGGGCGCAGATGCCGACGACGGCGAGGACGGCGTCCCGGCGGACGCCCTGGCGCAGGACGAAGGCGTTCTGGGCGCCGATGGCGACGATGAGGGAGAGGCCGGTGCCGAAGCCGGCGACGGCGGTGGTCAGGGAGCTGCTCATGCCGAGGACGTTACGGACGGGAGGGACCTGCAGTACAGCTGAGGATTCTTACGTACCCTTAGCCCTCGTGATGAGGGATCTCCCGCTGGACCAGGTACGGACCCTGCTCGCCGTGGTGGACGAGGGGACGTTCGACGCGGCGGCCGCCGCGTTGCACGTGACGCCGTCGGCGGTGAGCCAGCGGGTGAAGGCGCTGGAGCAGCGCACGGGGCGGGTGCTGCTGCTGCGCACCAAGCCGGTGCGGCCGACCGAGTCGGGCGAGGTGCTGGTGCGGCTGGCCCGCCAGGTGGCCCGGCTGGAGCGGGACGCGTACGCCGAGCTGGGGCTGAGCGGAGCCGGGGAGCCGGTCCGGGTGTCGGTGGCGGTGAACGCGGACTCGCTGGCGACCTGGTTCCTGGACGCCCTCACGCGTCTGACGGCCGGGTCCCGGCTCTGCTTCGAACTGCGCCGGGAGGACGAGGCGCACACGGCGGCGCTGCTGCGGGAGGGGGCGGTGATGGCCGCGGTGACCTCGTCGCCGGAGGCGGTGCCGGGCTGTTCCGTACGGCACCTGGGGCGGATGCGCTACCTCCCGGTGGCGCACCCGGAGTTCGCCGCACGGCATCTCGCGGGGCCCTTGCGGGAGGCGCTGCCCGCGGCGCCGGTGGTGGTGTTCGACCGGAAGGACGACTTCCAGGACGGCTTCGTGCGCCGCCTCACGCGCGGACGCACCGAGGCGAGCGCGCTGCGCCACCACGTGCCGACCTCGGAGGGCTTCGTCGAGGCGGTCGCCGCGGGTCTGGGCTGGGGCATGGTCCCCGAGGCGCAGGCGGACCCGCTGCTGCGGGCCGGCCGCCTCACGGTGTTCGCCCCGGACCGCGAGGTCGACGTCTCCCTGTACTGGCAGCAGTGGAAGCTGGACTCCCCCGCGCTGGCGGCGGTGGCCGACGCGGTCGCCGAGGCGGCGGCGCGGGCCCTGCGGCGTTAGGCCAGGCCGTTCCCCGCGCTGTCCAGGAGCATGTCCAGCGCGGTCGGGTAGGCGCTGGTGACCATGCGGGTGGCCAGCAGCGGCGCGGCCTCGGCGATGCGGGGGTGGGTGGCGGCGGGGAGGCGGGCATAGGTGGAACGCCACATCTCCTCGTCGGCGCGGCGCGCCGCGCCGGGCAGGGCCAGGGACGCGGCGTCGAGGGCGGCGAAGGCCAGCGTGGTGTCGATGAAGGCGTGGTAGACGCGCACCGTCTCCGGCAGCGGGAAGCCCGCCGTGCGCAGTACGTCCAGCACCGCCTCGTCGGCCGCCAGCTCACTGGCCCGGCCGGAGACCCGGCTCGCCGTGAGGACGGCGGCCTGCGGGTGCGCCACATAGGCCGCGTGGATGCGCAGCCCGACGGCCCGCAGGTCCTCACGCCACCGCCCCGTGGGGCGCCAGTCGTGCAGCGCCCGCCCGATCAGCGCGTCCCCGATGGCGAGGGTCAGCTCGTCCATGCCGCGGAAGTAGCGGTAGAGGGTGCTCGGGTCGCAGTCCAGGGCGCGACCGAGCCGGCGGGCGGTCAGACCCGTGCTGCCGTGCTCGCGCAGCAGACGGAGCGCGGCCTCGACGATCAGCGCCTCGGACAGGACCACGCCGCCCTTCGTCGGTCTGCGGCGCCGTCGGCGCTCCTCGGGAACCACACGCTTCGGCACCGGCCCGCTCCTCGTCCTCTTATGCCAACGCCATTGACCTTACGCCGTCGCACGGCGTTGTATCTCCGGACCGGGGCCCCGCACACATCCCGGATCCATGAGGATCCACGAGGCAGAAAGGGAGTGCTCCGTCATGCGCGTACTGCTCGTGGGAGCCGGCGGGGTGGGCACCGCCGTCACCCGGATCGCCGCCCGGCGACCGTTCTTCGACCACATGGTCGTGGCCGACCACGACCCGGCCCGCGCCGAGGCGGCGGTCGCCGCGCTCGGCGCGGAGGGCGCCCGGTTCCGCGCCGGGCGCGTGGACGCCGGCGACGAGGACGCGGTGGCGGCGCTGCTCGAACGGCACGGCTGCGACGTGCTGCTCAACGCCACCGACCCCCGGTTCGTGATGCCGCTGTTCCGGGCCGCGCGCCGCGCCGGCGCCACCTATGTCGACATGGCGATGTCCCTGTCCCGGCCGCACGCCGGGCGCCCGTACGAGCAGTGCGGGGTGAAGCTCGGCGACGAGCAGTTCGCGCGGGCCGGGGAGTGGGAGGAGGCCGGCACGCTGGCCCTGGTCGGGATGGGCGTGGAGCCCGGGCTGTCGGACGTCTTCGCCCGGTACGCCGCCGACGAGCTCTTCGACGAGATCGAGGAGATCGGCGTCCGCGACGGCGCGAACCTCACGGTGGACGGCTACGACTTCGCGCCGTCCTTCAACATCTGGACCACCATCGAGGAGTGCCTCAACCCGCCCGTGGTCTACGAGAAGGACCGCGGCTGGTTCACCACCGAGCCGTTCAGCGAGCCGGAGGTGTTCGACTTCCCCGAGGGCATCGGCCCGGTGGAGTGCGTGAACGTCGAGCACGAGGAGGTGCTGCTCGTCCCGCGCTGGGTCGACGCGCGCCGCGTCACCTTCAAGTACGGTCTGGGCCGCGCGTTCATCGACACGCTCAGGACGCTGCACCTGCTGGGCCTGGACCGCACCGAGCCGGTGACCGTGCCCGGCCCGGAGGGCCCGGTGCGGGTCTCCCCCAGGGACGTGGTGGCCGCCTGCCTGCCCGACCCGGCGACGCTGGGCGGGCGGATGCACGGCAAGACCTGCGCCGGCACCTGGGTGCGGGGCGTGAAGGACGGGGCGCCGCGCGAGGTGTACCTGTACCACGTGGTCGACAACCAGTGGTCCATGGCCGAGTACGGCTGCCAGGCCGTGGTGTGGCAGACCGCCGTCAACCCGGTCGTCGCCCTCGAGCTGCTGGCCACCGGCGCCTGGTCGGGCACGGGTGTGCTCGGCCCGGAGGCGTTCCCCGCGGGACCGTTCCTGGAACTGCTGACCGCGTACGGATCGCCCTGGGGGCTGCGCGAACAGTGAGCGCTCGCACGGCGTCACGTTGTTTCACCGCCCGTCGACAGGTCACCCGAAAGGAGCAAGGTGCCCAAAAGGGTGTCTGTCCGTATCCACACCGATCGCAGGTGACTCTCGATGGACAACTGGCGCAGCCGTGCGGCCTGCAGGACCGAGGACCCCGACCTCTTCTTCCCGATCGGCACCACCGGCCCCGCCCTGATGCAGACGGAACAGGCCAAGGCCGTGTGCCGACGCTGCCCCGTGCGGGAACAGTGCCTCCGCTGGGCACTGGACACGGGGCAGACCATCGGGGTGTGGGGCGGTACGAGTGAGACGGAACGCCGCGCCCTGAAGCGCCGCATCGCCGCCCGGCGCTCGTCCGGTTAGGCCCGGGCGGCCGGCCCGTGCGAGCCCCGTGCGGCGTTCAGCGGCCGGTGCGGCGCAGTGGCCCCCAGGGACTGGCCTGGCGGGCCACTTCCGTCCGCGCCTGGGCGATCACGGCGTCGTCGATCCAGCACAGCGGACGGACGTCCGCGACCAGCGGCTCGTTGTCGGGGCCGCGGGCGACCTCCCGGCCCTTGAGCGCCCAGGGCCGGATGCCGGCCCCCTTCTCCCGCGGCAGGTGCCCGTAGTCGTACAGCCTGCGCGCCACCCACAGCTCCACCGGCCGGCCCCGCCACCACGTCTCGACGTCGAGCGGATTGGCGGACAGCCCGGGCATGGCGACCCCCGTGAGGTCGTCGGTGCTGGACACGGCGCGCAGATCGGCCGCCGGCCCGCGCGACCAGCGGACGTACAGGTTCCGGTCGCGCTCGACCAGTGACGTGAGGTCGGCGAGCGTGCCGACCACCGGCAGATCGTCCGATGCCTCCATGAGCGCCCTCCCGCGGTGCCACGGCCCCAGGCGGTCCGTAGTACCCGCCCCGCGCGGACGGAACCCGGACCGGCGGTCCCGGCGCGCCCGGCCCGGCGCGCCGCAGTAGGCTCGCGGGAGATCACCGGAAGGGGACGGTCATGAGCGTGCGCGTGCGCCGTGTCCACGAACCGCCCGAGCCGGACGACGGCGTCCGGGTCCTGGTCGACCGGCTGTGGCCGCGCGGTCTGGCGAAGGACGCGGCGCGGGTGGACGAGTGGCCCAAGGGGCTCACGCCCTCGACGGAGCTGCGCCGCTGGTACCACGGGGGCGAGGGCTCCTACGAGGAGTTCTGCGAGCGGTACGGGGCCGAACTGGCCGCGCCGGAGGCCGCAGGGCTCCTGGAGCGGGTGCGGGAGCTGGCGGGGAAGGGCCCCGTGACCCTGCTGACGGCGTCCAAGGACCCGGAGCACAGCCACGCGCAGGTGCTGGCCCGCCTGCTCACCGGCTGAGGGCGGGCCGCTCACCGGCTGAGGGCGGGCCGCTCCCCGCCCCTCGCCGTGGCCTACGCCGTCCGTTCGGCCGCCGCCCGTCCGGCCGCCCGGCCCGAGAAGAGGCAGCCGCCGAGGAAGGTGCCCTCCAGGGCGTTGTAGCCGTGGAGGCCGCCGCCGCCGAAGCCCGCCACCTCGCCGGCCGCGTACAGCCCCTCGACCGGCCGGCCGTCGGCGCCCAGCGCGCGGGAGTCCAGGTCGGTCTGGATGCCGCCGAGGGTCTTGCGGGTGAGGACGTGCAGCTTGACGCCGATCAGCGGACCGGCCGCCGGGTCGAGGATGCGGTGCGGAGCGGCGACGCGGCCGAGGCGGTCGCCGATGTAGCGGCGGGCGTTGCGGATGCCCTGCACCTGCGCGTCCTTGCTGTACGCGTTGGCCATCTGCAGGTCGCGGGCCTCGATCTGGCGGCGTACGAGGTCCGCGTCGAGCAGCGGTTCGTCGGTGAGGGCGTTCATCTTCTCGACGAGCTGCTCGACGGTCGGGGCGGTCACGAAGTCGGCGCCCTTGCGCAGGAACGCGTCCACCGGCCCGGGGGCGCCCTTGCCCAGCAGGCGGGTGCGCAGGAAGCCGGCCCGGTCCTTGGCGGTGATGTCGGGGTTCTGCTCGGAGCCCGACAGCGCGAACTCCTTCTCGATGATCCGCTGGGTGAGGACGAACCAGGAGTGGTCGTGTCCGGCGAGGTCCCCGGTGGTGCGCAGGTGCCTCAGCGTGCCGAGGGTGTCGTAGCCGGGCAGGCAGGGTTCGGGCAGGCGGCGGCCGAGGGCGTCGAACCACATCGAGGACGGTCCGGGCAGGATGCGGATGCCGTGTCCGGGCCAGATGGGGTCCCAGTTGCGCAGTCCCTCGGTGTAGTGCCACATGCGGTCCCGGTTGACCAGCCGGACGCCCGCGCGGGCGCTGATGTCGAGCATCCGCCCGTCGACGTAGGCCGGCACTCCGGTGACCATCTCGCGGGGCGGGGTGCCCAGCCGTTCGGGCCAATGACGACGGACCGTGTCGTGGTCGGCGCCGATGCCGCCGCTGGTCACGATCACGGCCTGGGCGGTGAGTTCGAACTCGCCGGTCGTCTCGCGGCTGGAGGCGACCCCGCGCGGTGCGTCGTCCGCGGCCAGTACGCTGCCGCGCACCCCGCGCACGGCACCGCCCTCGACGACGAGTCCGTCGACCCGGTGGCGGTGGTGGAAGGTGAGCAGTCCGTCGCGCACGGCCTGCCGGGCGTACCGGACGAAGGGCTCGACGACGCCCGTTCCGGTGCCCCAGGCGATGTGGAAGCGGGGCACGGTGTTGCCGTGGCCGTCCGCGCGGAGGTCGCCGCGCTCGGCCCAGCCGACCGTGGGCAGGAAGGTGATGCCGTGGCCGTCCAGCCAGGACCGCTTCTCCCCCGCCGCCCACTCGACGTAGGCCCTCGCCCAGCGCACCGCCCAGCTGTCCTCGTCGTCGAGGCGGTCGAAGCCCGCGCTGCCCCGCCAGTCGCTCCAGGCCAGGTCGAAGGAGTCCTTGATGCCCAGGCGCCGCTGCTCCGGCGAGCCGACGAGGAACAGCCCGCCGAAGGACCAGAAGGCCTGCCCGCCGAGGTTGGCGGCGTTCTCCTGGTCGACCAGGGCGACCCTGCGGCCCCTGGCGGTCAGCTCGTGGGCCGCGACGAGGCCCGCGAGTCCCGCTCCGACGACGATGACGTCGGCATCCATGGCGACCGTCCCTTCCTGTTATCCGGTGAGCAGCGCGGTCAGCAGTCGTCCCAGCCAGGCCCGGGCGTGCTCGGCGTCCCGGTCCAGCAGCAGTTGGGTGGTGACGCCGTCGTAGGCGGCGATCACCGCGTGCGCGGCCCCCTCGGCGTCACCGAGCGCGGCGGGCAGTCCGGTGCGGCCGCGGGCCCGGGCGAGCCGGTCCGCGACGGCCCTCCGCAGCCGCGCCCGGTGTTCCAGCAGGGCGCGCGCCACCTCCGGGTCTCGGGCGGCGTGCACCAGGAAGTCGGTCTTCACCAGCAGCCAGTCGCGGTCGAGGAGCAGGACCTCGGTGACGCGGTCGACGGCGGCGGCCACGTCGAGGTCGGGTCCGTCCTGGGCGAGGGCCCCGGCGACCTGCTCCGCGATCAGCTCGGCGCGCTGTGTGTACAGGGCGAAGAACAGGTCGTCCAGACCGGCGAAGTTGGAGTAGAAGGCGCCCCTGGTGTAGCCGGCGGCCTCGCAGACCTCCTCGATCGAGACGTGCCCGAAGCCCTTGGCGGCGAAGACGGAGAACGCGGCTTCGAGCAGGTTCGCGCGGGTGCGCAGCCGGCGCCTGGTGACGCGCCCCGCCGTACCGCCCGCCGCCATGCCGGCCCCGTTCCCTCGGTTCGATACGGGAACGTATCCGATACACCGGTGCATCGAAAGATCCGGGAGCCGCGGAGTTCACGCCGCGAGCCCGTACTCCCCCTCCCCGCTCCCCCGCTCCCCCGCACCGGGCGGCGCCCGGGCGGGGCGGGAGCCGGCCGGCGCGGCCGGGCCCACCGCCCGCGTCCGCGCCGTGATCTGCTTTCCTTCTCCCGTCCGGCAGCAACGACTCCCACGACTGGAACGCGGAGCGATCATGCGAGCAACCGTCCGGCACGTCACGGAGGGCACCTATCTGGTGCACGGCACGAACACCAACTGGGTGATCCTGACCGAGGGGGACGCCGTCACCCTGATCGACACCGGCTACCCCGGCGACCGTGAGGGGCTGCTCGCCTCCCTGGCCGAGGTGGGGAGTTCACCGGAGGCGGTGACGGCCGTGCTGATCACCCACGCCCACAGCGACCACCTGGGGTCCGCCGAGTACCTGAGCGCCGCCCACGGCACCCCCGTCTACACCCACGAGGCGGAAGTCCCGCACGCCCGGCGGGACTTCCTGCACCAGGTGACCGTCGGGCAGGTACTGCGCAACGGCTGGCGGCCGGGCGTGCTGCCCTGGGCGGCGCACGCCCTGCGCTCCGGCGGGACGGCGGACGTGGCGGTCACCGCGCCCGCGGCGTTCCCGCGGTCCGGTCCGGGCCCGCTCGACCTGCCGGGCCGGCCCGTGCCCGTGCACACGCCCGGGCACACCGCCGGGCACTGCGCGTTCCACCTCCCGCACACCGGGGCGGTGGTGTCGGGCGACGCCCTGGTGAGCGGCCATCCCACCTCGCGGACCCGGGGCCCGCAGATGCTGACGGACATGTTCCACCACGAGCGGGCCACCGCCCTGGCCTCGCTGGACGTCCTGGCCGGACTGGACGGCGACCTGCTGCTGCCCGGGCACGGCCCGCTGCACGAGGGGTCCGTGCGGGACGCCGCCCGGCTGGCCCGGGAGCGTGCGCAATAGGGTGAGGGGACGGTCACCCACGAGACGAGGACACCCCCGCCATGGCACTGCAGATCAACGCCACCAACCCGGAGCACCCCGCGCTCCTGTTGGAACTGCCGTGGCACCTGCCGCTGGAGGAGTGGCCCGAGGAGTACCTGGTGCCGCTGCCGCGCGGCATCTCCCGGCACGTGGTGCGCTACGCGCGCGCCGGCGACGAGGTGATCGCGGTGAAGGAACTCGCCCGGCGGCCCGCGCTGCGGGAGTACGAGCTGCTGCGCGACCTGGACCGGATCGGCATCCCGGCGGTGGACCCGCTCGCCGTGGTCACCGGCCGCACCGACCTCGCCGGGGAGCCGCTGGAGAGCGTCCTGATCACCCGTCACCTCGGCGGCTCGATGCCGTACCGGTCGATGTTCGAGACGACGCTGCGCCCGGCGACCATGCACCGGCTGATGGACGCGCTCGCCGTGCTCCTGGTGCGGCTGCACCTGGCCGGGTTCGCGTGGGGCGACTGCTCGCTGTCCAACACCCTCTTCCGGCGCGACGCGGGCGCCTACGCCGCCTACCTGGTGGACGCCGAGACCGGGGACCTGCACCCGGAACTGAGCGTCGGCCAGCGCGAGTACGACCTCGACCTCGCACGGGTCAACATCAGCGGCGAGCTGCTCGACCTGGAGGCGTCCGGGGCGCTGCACCCCTCCGTCGACCCGATCGAGTTCGGCACCGAGATCTGCGCCCGCTACCGGGGCCTGTGGCAGGAGCTGACCCGCACCTCCGTCTACCCGGCGGGGAAGCACCACTACATCGAACGCCGCATCCGTCGGCTGAACGACCTCGGTTTCGACGTGGCCGAGATGCAGATCGAGCACGCCTCCAACGGCGACACGGTCACCTTCGTGCCCAAGGTCGTCGACGCCGGCCACCACCAGCGGCAACTGCTGCGCCTGACCGGACTGGACGCCGAGGAGAACCAGGCCAGGCGGCTGCTGAACGACCTGGAGAGCTGGATGGCCACCCAGGACGACTACGCGCCGGACGATCCCCTCGGCGCCCGGCCGGAGGTCCTCGCCCACCGCTGGGTGCGCGAGGTCTTCCGGCCCACCGTGCGGTCCGTGCCACCGGAGCTGCGCGGCCCGATGGACGCCGCGGAGATCTACCACGAACTCCTGGAGCACCGCTGGTACCTGTCCGAGCGGGCGCAGCACGACATCGGCCTGGACACGGCCGTCGAGGACTACATCAGGAACATCCTGCCGAAGGCGCGGGAGACGCTCCAGCCGACGGCCGAGTGACCCGGGCCGCCCCGCCGGGTCAGGCCGGCGGCACCACCGCCACCGGGCAGTCCGCGTGGTGCAGGACGCCGTGGGCCACCGAGCCGATCCGGGCGCCCACCGCCGTGCGGTGGGCGCGGCGGCCGACCACCATCAGCTGGGCGGTGCCCGCCACCGACAGCAGCACCTGTCCCGCGCTGCCCATCTCGACGTGCTCGACCACGTGCACGTCCGGGTAGCGCTCCCGCCACGGCGCGAGGGCCGCCGCCAGCGCCTTCTGCTCGTACGGCTCCAGACCGCCGGCCTCGTCGAGGAGCTGCAGCGAGGCGGGGCTGTAGGCGAACACCGGCGGCAGGGTCCAGGCCCGTACCGCGCGCACGGTGGCCCCGCGCCGGGCCGCGGTCTCGAAGGCGAGGCCGAGCGCGGCGGCGCTGTCCTCCGGGTCGCCCTGCTGGCCGACCACGATCTCGTGCCCGGAGACCTCGTTCGACGCCTGGTCCCCGGCCCGCACGAACACCACGGGACGCCCGGCGTCGACGATCACCTGCTGGCCGACCGAGCCGACCAGGAAGCCCATGATCCGCCCGTGTCCGCGCGAGCCGAGCACCAGCATCTCCGCGTCCGCGGCGGCCCCGGTCAGCGTCCGCACGGCGTCGCCCTCCAGGACGTCCGTCGTCACGGCGAGACCGGGGTGCCGCTCACCGACGGCACGGACCGCCTCCTCCACCGACGCGCGGACCCACTGCTCCTGTGCGGCCCGGTCCCCGGTGTCCACCGCGTCGTGCTCCTCGAACCGCCAGGCGTGCACCACCCTGAGCGGCAGTCCCCGGCGGACCGCCTCCCGCGCGGCCCAGGCCAGCGCGGCGAGGCTCTCCTCGGTTCCGTCGATCCCTGCCGTGATCGGGCGCGTCATGCGGTCCCTCCCGGTGTCGTGTCCCAGTGCGCGATTCGCGTGCTCCAGTCTTCCCTACACCGCCGTCCCGGCCGCACCCGGCCGCGCCGCCGAGGGCCGCGGCCGGGAACCCGCGGCCGCCGCCCGTCGTTGTGCGACCCCGTCCTCGTCCACGCCGCCGTGGGGTACCGCGACGGGTCCGGCGACCTCTGCCGGACGGCGCTGTGGGCCACGCCGCCCGCCCCGGACGGCCCGGACCGCACGGCCGGCGAGGTCGTCGACCCCGCCGGCCGGGAGCGCGCCCGCGCCGGGCCGCCGCCGCGGGCTGTGCGCTGCGGACGGTCGGTGAGGACATCGCGTGCGGGCGGCGCCCGGGCGGGCACGTGCTGGACCCAGCCCTTCGGCGGCTGACGGCGCCGGTCCCAACGACACGTGATCGTGGCGGAACGAGAGGGTCCGGGTGAGGATGGCCCCCATGAAGGGTGACCTGTTCTCCAGTCAGCACATGGTGCGGCCGGCCACTCAACAGCGTCTTCACCGGGCACGGCCGGCTGGGGCTGGTGTGCGAGGGCGATCCGCTGGTGATCCCGGTGTCGCCGCAGGACCCGGTGTACGTGGACACGGACGCGGTCGTCGGCTGGACCGCCGGCCTGACCACCTCGCTGCACCGTTCGCAGTCGCTGGGCTCGATGCTGCGCGGCGGCTCCGGCGAGGCCGTGCAGCTGATGCTGCAGGGTGAGGGGCACGTCGTCGTCCGGCCCAGTGAGGCGCCCCCGCAGAAGGCACGGCAGCACTGAACGCTGTTGACCCCGGCCGCCGCGCGGGTCAGGGTGGATCGCGGCGCGGATCACCCTCCCCGGGCCGGAAAGGTGGCAGTCGTGATCGGGATCGCCGACATCGAGACCGCGGCCGGGCGGATCGCCGGGCACGTGGTGCGGACCCCGACCGTGCCGAGCCCCGGGCTGTCGGCGCTGCTGGGCGTCCCGGTCACGGCGAAGCTGGAGTTGCTGCAGCGCACCGGTTCGTTCAAGGTGCGCGGCGCGGCGGCGAAGCTGCTGTCGCTGAGCGGGGCCGAGCGGGCCGCCGGGGTCGTGGCGGTGAGCGGCGGCAACCACGGGATCGCCCTCGCGGTGATGGCCGCGGCCCTCGACGTGAAGGCCACGGTGGTGATGCCGCGTTCGGCGCCCCTGCGGGCCGTGGAGATCGCGGAGTCCGCGGGTGCGTCCGTGCGGGTGACCGACGACATGGACGGCGCGTTCGCGCTCATGACGCGGCTCCAGCAGGAGGGGCTGACCCTGGTCCACCCCTTCGACGACCCGGTGGTGATCGCCGGTCAGGGCACGGTGGGCCTGGAGTTCGCCGCGGACGCCGGTGAGCTCACGGACGTCCTGGTGAGCATCGGGGGCGGCGGGCTGATCTCCGGCGTCGCGGCGGCGCTGTGCGCGCTGCGGCCCGGCGTGCGGGTCTGGGGTGTGGAGACCGGGGGCGCGCAGGCGATGTCCGAGGCGCTGGCGGCGGGCGGCCCGGTGCCGGTGGAGCTCACCTCGATCGTCTCCACGCTCAGTGCCCCGGCCGTGTCCCCGCTGACCTACGCGCACGTGTCGGAGCTGGTCACCGAGGTGCTGGTGGTGCCGGACCGGGAGGCGGTGCACGGCTCGCTGGAGCTCGCGGACCACGCCAAGGTGTGGGCCGAACCGGCCGCCGGCTGTCTGCTGCCCGCCGCGCGGCGGGTGCTGGAGCGGGTCGGCGAGGGGGCGCGGCTCGGTCTCGTGGTGTGCGGCGGCAACGCCACCACCCGCGACATGATCGCCTGGACGGAACACTTCGAGCTCCGCTGAGCCTCCCGTTGAACGGACCCCGTCCGCTCCCCGCACCCCTGGGGACAGCGGGAGCCGGCTGTTCGGCGAGGGACGGCCATGGGCAGGGCGCACGTCTCCACGGACCGGGCGGTCGCCGGACGCCACCGGCTGGTCGAGGTCACGCGCCGCGAGACCGACCGCGTCCGCCGGTACGCCGACGACCTGCGGACCGGCCGTCCCTGCCCGGTCACCCGGGTCGGTCTCCCGCAGGACGCGGGCGACGCCGCCGGACGCGCGCCCTCGCGGGTCCTGCGGGCCGACGCACGGAGTGGTGCGCCACGGCCGGCGGCACGCGGGCGCGCACCTCCGGCCGCGGCGTCCCCTGGGCGGCGGACGGGGCTTCTCGCCGTGCTGGACGACCCCGGCCGACGGCTGGGGGGAACCCGCGAGCCGGGAGGCCCTGCGGACCTTCCTGCGGACCTTCCGGCCCGCCGCGGGCTAACCGCGCGGGGCGCGCAGCCTGCGCAGGGGCCAGGCGTGCAGCGGGCGGGTGAGCCAGCGGGCGGTGAAGGTCCGGCCGGTGAGGGAGCAGGTGACCCGGAGGCGGTGCGGCGTCTCCAGGAACACCAGGTCCACGGTGAGGGTGCCGTCGTCGGCCCGGCCCCCGCTCACGGCGACCGGGACGGGCTTCTCGGCGGTGGTCCACCCCTGCCCGGCGAAGAACCGCGCGCCGAACCGTTCGCCGTCCTCGGTGAGGGTCAGCGTCCAGCCGCCGTCGGCGTCCGCCGTGACCTCGGCCGCGGTCAGCGCCGGCTGGTCGGCGCAGGCGCCGCCCTCCGGGGCGAACACGGCGCCGGACCAGTCCACGGCCCGCTCCGGCGGCACGGGGCCGCCCCCGGCCGGGGGCAGGGCGAGCCGGCCGAGGCGCTCGCGCAGGGCGGTGTCCGCGGCCTGACGGCCGCTCAGCGGCCCGGGGCGGAAGGCGGGCAGGAGGTGCCGCCAGACCAGGTCGAGGTACTCCTGCGTCTCCTCGGTCGCCGTCGTCACGGCGACCACCGCGTCGTGCTCGGGCAGGACGAGGCAGAACTGCCCGTAGGCACCGTCGCCCCGGAATCCGTGGCGGGAGACCCAGAACTGGTACCCGTAGCCGCGGACCGAGTCCTGCCGGTCCCCCACCAGCGGGGTCCCGGCGGTCGGTATGTGCGGGTGCGAGGCCCGGGCGGCCCACCCCCCGGGCAGCAGCCGCTCGCCCCGCCACAGGCCGTCGTCCAGGTACAGCTGGCCGAGCCGCGCGACGGCGTCGGTGGCGGCGTGCAGTCCGCTGAAGCCGATCTCGCGGCCGGTGCGGTCCCGCTGCCACAGCGCCTCGCCGATGCCCAGCGGGTCGAACAGGCGGGTCCGCAGGTACGCGGTGAGCGTCTGCCCGGTCACCCGCTGCACGATCGCGCCGAGGGTGTAGGTGCACGGCTGGTTGTAGGCGAAGACGGTGCCCGGATCGCGCTGCGGCGGCTGGAGCAGGAATCCGCGTACCGGCTCGGCGGGATCGGCGGCGAACGCCGCGTCGACGGTCTCGTCCTCGTGGCCGCTGGCCATCGACGCCACGTGCCGCACCAGCATCGCCCGGCTGCGCGGATCGGTGATGTCGGCCTCGAACTCCGGGAAGTACGACAGCACCGGGGCGTCGAAGTCGAGCAGTCCCTCGGCCTCGGCGAGGGCGGCGGCGGTCGCGGTGAAGCTCTTGCTGAGCGAGTACAGCAGATGCGGCCGTGCGGCGGTGTACGGCGCCCACCAGCCGGCGGCCACGAGGTGTCCGTGGCGCAGGATCATCAGGCTGTGCGGCTCGATGCCGGGGGCGGCCTCGAGGGCGTCGAGGAAGGCGTGCACGCCGGAGGCGTCCACGCCCTGGGCGGCGGGGTCTGCGGCGGGGAGCGGATGGACGGTCATGGCGGGCATCCTGCCCCGTCCACCACCGGGTGATCCACCGTTTTCCCCGCCCCCGGCCGGGGGACCCGGGATGCATGGTGCGAATCGGATACACGATGATGACCGAGCAGGCCGGGCCCCGTGAGCTGGTCGACCACGTGGTGCGGGCCGAGGAGGCCGGCTTCGACTTCTCGGTGACCTCGGACCACTACTTCCCCTGGCTGGCCTCGCAGGGACACGCGCCGTACGCGTGGAGCGTGCTGGGCGCCGCCGCGCAGGCCACCTCGCGCATCCCGCTGATGACGTACGTGACGTGCCCGACGTTCCGCTACCACCCGGCGGTGGTGGCGCAGAAGGCGGCGACGATGCAGTTGCTGTCCGGGGGCCGGTTCCGGCTGGGACTCGGCTCCGGCGAGAACCTCAACGAGCACGTGGTGGGCGACGGCTGGCCGTCGGTGGACGTGCGGCACGAGATGCTCGAGGAGGCGCTGGAGATCATCCGCGCGCTGTTCGAGGGCGGGCACGTCAACCACCGGGGCACCCACTTCGACGTCGAGTCGGCCAAGCTGTGGGACCTGCCGGACCAGCCGCCGCCGATCGGTGTCGCGGTCTCCGGGAAGCGGTCCTGCGCCCTCGCGGGCCGGCTCGCCGACCTGGTGATCGCCACCGAGCCGAAGGCGGACCTGCTGGACGACTTCGACCGGCACGGCGGGCGGGGCAAACCCCGGGTGGGCCAGCTGCCGGTGTGCTACGACCCGGACCGGGACGCGGCCGTCGAACGCGCCCACGACCAGTTCCGCTGGTTCGGCAGCGGCTGGAAGGTCAACTCCGAGCTGCCGCACCCGGACTCCTTCGCGTCGGCGACGCAGTTCGTCCGGCCCGAGGACGTCGCCGCGTCGATTCCGTGCGGGAGCGACCCGGCGGACTTCGTCGAGGCCGTCCGCCCCTACGCCGAGGCGGGTTTCACCGAGATCGCCCTGGTGCAGATCGGCGGCGAGTCCCAGCCGGCGTACCTGGACTGGTCGGAGAAGACGCTGCTGCCGGCGCTGCGGGACGCCTTCGGCTGACTCCCCGGCGCCCCCCGCGACCGCGGGTCGCCCGAAGGGCCGGGCATCTTACGCGGATGCGGGGTACTAGAGGGCTTTACATCGGTACTTCCCGGAGGCCCTCTCGTGAACTCGTTCGTGCACAAGACCCTGGTGGTGGAGCTCCAGGCGGGCGACGCGGACCGTTTTCCCGTGCTCGCCCACCTGGGCTACGACCCGTCCGACCCGTTCGCCGTCACCTTCGTCTTCAGCCACGACGGACGGGTCCTCGCCCGCTGGCAGCTGGACCGGGAGATGGTCGCCGAGGGGCTCACCCGTCCGGTCGGCATCGGGGACGTGCGGCTGCGGCCGGAGGCCCGGGGGGTGGGGCGGGAACTGCGGATGGAGTTCCTCGGTGAGGCGCACGCCGACGGCGGCCGGCACCACGCGGTGGTGTTCGCCTGGGCCGAGTCCGTCGGCGCGTTCCTGCACGAGACCCGGGTGCTGGTGCCGCCGGGGTGTGAGGAGGTCCGCGTGGACGACTTCCTCGCGGACGTCCTCACCGGGAACTGATCAGTGCGAGGTGTGGCGGTGCCGGGCCCACATCGGCAGGCCGAACCAGCACAGCAGGTACCAGCCCACCACCCCGGTCACCAGGTACGGGACGAATTCGTCATGGGTGGCCACGCGCAGGATGAGCAGCAGGGAGCAGCTGGTGGTGGCGAGCAGCAGCAGCAGGCCGAGCAGGGTGAGCCGGGAGGCCCACCGCACGGCGTGCGCCTTGATGCGCCGCCCGGAGACGAGCCGGTGCAGGGAGACCGGGCCGATGAGGGCGCCGGTGGCGCAGGCGCCCAGCACCACCGTGATGAGGTAGACCGTCTGGTCGGTGTCGGACAGTTTGGCGTAGGTCGGGGTGAACACGACGGTCAGCAGGAAGCCGAAGAGGATCTGCACCCCCATCTGGGCGACGCGGACCTCCTGGATGAGCTCCGTCCACATCCGGTCCGCTCTCTCCTCCTCGGTCTCGTTCCGTCCCCGGCGCCTGACGTCGTCCCGCTCCGCTTCGGGCACAGTGCCTCCCTCTCCGTGGGCCTCCCTCCCGGGTGCCCCGAAAGCCGCCGCCCTCCCGGGCCGGCCGCCGGTTTGGGGGCGCGGGGCACGGTTACACGGACGGCGATGACACCGAGGCCAGGAGGTCGTGGACGCATGTCGGACACCCAGCTCACCGTGACGCTCAGCGGCGGGGACGCCGACGACGCCCGGGCGGTCGTCCGGGTTCTGGAGGGCACGTTCGGGGCGGCGGACCAGCGTCCCTCCGAAGAACGGGCGACGGTCCGCGTGGCGACGTTCACCGGTGCGGAGCGGGCGGCGGCCGGGACCGGGGACGCGGGGCCGCTGTCGGCGCCGGTGACCGTCACCGTGCAGGGCGCGCCCGAGGCGGTGCGCCGGGCGAGTGACACCCTCACCCGGTCCTTCACGGCGCGCGACGAGGGAACCGTCTCCGGCGACCAGGAGCAGGAACGGCAGCTGCTCCTGGAGCCGTGACGTCCGCGGCCGCTACCAGCGGGCCTCCACCTGGTCCTTGATCCGGCGCTCGTAGAGGTCCCGGATCGCCGTGAGCGTCTCCTCGGACAGCTCCGGCAGCCGGGCGGCGGCCGCGTTGGCGCGGGCCTGCTCGGGCGAGCGGGCGCCGGGGATGACGGTGGTGACGCCGGGCTGCTGGACGATCCAGCGCAGGGCCAGCTGGGCCGGGGTGTATCCCTCGGGGGCGAGCGCGGCGAACTCGGCGGCGGCCTCGACGCCGGTCGCGTAGTCGACGCCGGAGAAGGTCTCGCCCTGGTCGAAGGCCTCGCCGTGCCGGTTGAAGGAGCGGTGGTCGTTCTCGGCGAAGACGGTGTCCCTGGTGTACTTGCCGGAGAGCAGCCCGGAGGCGAGCGGGACGCGGGCGATGATGCCGACGCCCGCCTCCCGGGCGGCCGGGAGGACCTCGCGCAGCGGCTTCATGCGGAACGGGTTGAGGATGATCTGCACGCTCGCCACGTTCGGCCGGGCGATCGCGGCGAGCGCCTCCGCGCAGGTCTCCACGCTGACACCGTAGGCGGCGATCCGCTCCTCCGCCACCAGGGTGTCGAGGGCGTCGAACACCTCGTCGGTGGAGTAGACGGGGGTGGGCGGGCAGTGCAGCTGCACCAGGTCGATGCGGTCGACGCCCAGGTTGCGCCGCGAACGGTCGTTCCAGGCGCGGAAGTTGTCCAGGACGTAGTTCTCGGGGATCTGGTCGACCCGGCGGCCCATCTTGGTGGCGACCAGGACGTGCAGGTCGGGCCGTCCGCTCAGGAACGACGCGATGGTCTGCTCGCTGCGTCCGTCGCCGTAGACGTCGGCGGTGTCGAAGAAGGTGACGCCCGACTCGGCGGCGGTCTCCAGGACCGCGAGGGCTTCCTTGTCGTCGACGTCACCCCAGTCCGCCCCGAGCTGCCATGTGCCCAGCCCGATGACGGAGGCGTGCTGCCGTGACCTGTCGAATGTGCGCTCTTCCATGGGGGTCAGTCTGTCATCCGTGCCGCCCGGCGGCGGACCGCACCCCCGTCGCGGCGCCCGTTCAGACGCTCCGGGCCGTGCGGCACTCGGGGTGGCCCCACCCCTTGTCGTTCCTGGCGATGGGCTCGCCGGCCGCGTAGGACCGTCCGCAGGGGCAGCGGCCCGGGAACTTCGCCTTGAGCGTGCGGGACGACGAGCCGCCACCGCGTGGACGGGGCGTCCTCGCCCCGCCCTGCCCGCGCTTGGCCGCGCCGCCCGCCGGGCGGTCCGGGGCGGCCGGCGGCTCGGGCGAACCCAGGGCGCTGCCGGCGTCCTCCTGCGCGGTGGCCGCCTGGCTGGCGGCGCGGTCGGCGAAGTCGTTGAGCCGGTCGCCGTCGGCCTGGTGGGCGGGGACGTAGCGGAACTCGACCGAGCGGTCCTGGAGGAGCTCGTCGATGCGGACGACGAGTTCCTGGTTGGCGACCGGTTTGCCGGCCGCCGTGCGCCAGCCGTTGCGCTTCCAGCCGGGCAGCCAGGTGGTGACGGCCTTCATGGCGTACTGCGAGTCCATCCGGACCTCGAGCGGCACGGTGGGCTCGGTCGCCGCCAGCAGCCGCTCCAGCGCGGTGAGTTCGGCGACGTTGTTGGTGGCCCTGCCGAGCGCGCCCGCCGCCCAGCGGACCGGTGTCTCGGACTCGTCGGCGACCACCCAGGCCCAGCCGGCGGGTCCGGGGTTTCCCTTCGAAGCCCCGTCGCACGCGGCCACCACACGTTCACGCATGCGTCCGATCATGCCATGGCCGGGCGGGCGGCCCGCCCCCGCCCGGCCCGCGCCGGCCGTCCTCGGCGTCCTCCCGCCCGCGGTGCCGGCACCGCGGGTCGCCGGGAAGTCCGCGCCCCGCCGGACGCACCGTGCGCGGTGGCCCCGCCGGCCCTCCCGGTCTCACTCGCCCGCGTACGCCTTCTCCAGGGCGGCGATGTCCAGCTTGCCCATCGACATCATGGCCTTCAGGGCGCGGTCCGCCTTCCGCCGGTCGGGGTCGCCGATCATCTCCGTCAGCCGCACCGCGTTGACCTGCCAGGAGACGCCGAACCGGTCCTTGAGCCAGCCGCAGGGGCCGTGCTCGCCGCCGCCCTCGACGAGTTTCTCCCAGTAGTGGTCGATCTCCGCCTGGTCCGCGCAGTCGAGCTGGAAGGAGATCGCCTCGTTGAACGTGAACTCGGGTCCGCCGTTGAGCGCGACGAACTTCTGGCCGTTGGCCGTGAACTCGACGGTGAGCACGGAGCCCTCGGCACCGGGGGTGGCGCCGGTGTTCCGGACGACGGCGCCGAGGCTCGAGTCCTCGAAGACCGAGACGTAGAAGGCCGCGGCCTCCTCGGCCCGGCCGTCGTACCAGAGACACGTGGTGAATCCGTCGGTGGTCATGAGTACCTCCAGGGGCGTGGAACGCGGTCATCAGTGCTGACCCGGCCGCGCCCCGGAACTCATCGGTGCCGGCGGGGCGGACGGGGGTTTCTCTGCCCGCGGCGAATCTGCCGCGGGCAGAGAAACCCCCGTCCGCCCCGCCGGCCGGTCGAGAGTGGGGGAACGCGGTCGCTGCGGCCGCGTTCCGACGAGCGACCACCAGGAGCGCCGATGTCCCCACTCACCGCCGGCCCGTGGCCGGCCCCGCTGCCCCGGGCCGAGGACGGCGACACCCCGCCGACCCGGTTCGACGACCACCTCGCCGCCCAGCTGCTCGCCCAGCGCATCGTGCTGCTCGGCACGCAGGTCGACGAGGTGTCCGCCAACCGGGTGTGCGCGCAGTTGCTGGTCCTGTCCGCCGAGGACCCGCGCACCGACATCAGCCTGTACATCAACAGCCCCGGCGGCTCGGTCCACGCCGGCCTGGCCGTCTACGACACGATGCGGCTGATCCCCAACGACGTCTCCACCCTGGCCATGGGCTTCGCGGCCAGCATGGGCCAGTTCCTGCTCTGTGCCGGCACGCCCGGCAAGCGCTACGCCCTGCCCCACGCTCGCGTCATGATGCACCAGCCCTCGGGGGGCATCGGCGGCACCACCGCCGACATCGAGATCCAGGCGGAGAGCCTGGAGTTCACCAAGCGGACCATCGAGCGGATCACCGCCGAGCACACCGGCCAGACCCCGGAGACCATCTCCCGGGACGGCGACCGGGACCGCTGGTTCACGGCCGAGCAGGCGCGGGAGTACGGGATGGTCGACCGGGTGGTGGAGTCGCTGGACGACGTCCGTCCGGCCGCCGCCCGGCCCAGGATGGGGCTGCGGTGACCGGGACGTACACGATTCCGAACGTCGTCGAGCGCACCCCGCGGGGCGAGCGGTCCTACGACGTGTTCAGCCGGCTGCTGGCCGAGCGGATCGTCTTCCTGGGGACGGAGATCGACGACGGGGTCGCCAACGTGGTCATCGCGCAGCTCCTCCACCTGGAGTCGGCCGCCCCGGAGAGCGAGATCGCGATCTACATCAACTCCCCCGGCGGCTCGTTCACCTCGCTGATGGCGATCTACGACACGATGACGTTCGTCCGGGCGCCGATCTCGACGTTCTGCGTCGGGCAGGCGGCCTCCACGGCGGCCGTGCTGCTGGCCGGCGGGGACCCGGGACGGCGGTTCGTGCTGGAGCACGCGCGGGTGCTGCTCGGGCAGCCGGCCACCGGGGGGACCCGCGGCACGGCGTCCGACCTGGCGCTGCGCGCCAGGGAGATGGTGCGGATCCGCTCCCAGGTGGAGGAGGTGCTGTCCCGGCACACGCACCACGACGTGGCGACCCTGCGGGCCGACATGGACCGCGACAGGGTGTTCACCGCCGCGGAGGCCGTGGCGTACGGCCTGGCCGACGAGGTGCTGGCCCGGCGCCTGGCGGGGGCGTGAGGCGCCGGGCCCGGGTCAGGCGGCCAGGCAGAGTCCGCCGTGCGGGGATCCCGGCGCTCCCCGGCCGGTGACGGCCCGGCGGCCGGCGACGCGGACCAGCTGCCCGTGGGCCCGCGCCAGCAGGTCGCCGAGGCCGAGGCCGAGCGCCCGGGCGGCGGCCGCGAGGACCTCCGAGGAGGCCTCCTTGCGGCCCCGCTCCACCTCCGAGAGGTAGGGCAGGGAGATCCGGGCCGCGTCGGCCACGTCCTTCAGCGTCCGCTCCTGGGCGAGCCGCTCCCTGCGCAGCACGTCGCCGACGAGATCGCGCAGCAGCGGCTCCCCGGGCGCGCGGGCCGCCGGGTCCGGCGGCGGGCCGGGGCGCAGGGGGACGACGCGGGCACGGTCCGGCGCTCGGCCGGTCACCTCTTGATCGGTCACCCCTTCAGCCTAGGGATGCGCGCCCCGGGGGGAAGGGCGCGGCGTTCCGCCCTGAGTGAAGGCGCTCCCGGGCGCGGCCCGGGCTGCCCCGCGGGCCGCGCCCCCCGTACCATCGGACGGAGGAGTGACGTCCGGCGCGCACCTGTTTTCGGCCCTTCCGGGAACACGGCGGGCATGGATGCGCACGGAGCGGGTACTCGCAGAATTTCAGGCATATGCCAGCCGGGACGTTCGTGGGGAGAGGCAATGAAGACCGCCGTGGTCCGGTCGCAGGCGCAGGTGGCCGGGGAGCACGCCGAGGCCGGAACGGGTGACGGGAGCCCGTGGGACGGGGTGGACCCGCGCACCGTCGCCCCGCGCGACGCCCGGGAGCTGTCCCGGCAGTTCTTCCGCCGCCTGGCGGAGCTGGAGGAGGGCACGCACGAGTACCAGTACGCGCGCAACACCCTCATCGAGATGAACATGTCCCTCGTGCGGTTCGCGGCCGGGCGGTTCCGCGGCCGCGGCGACGACATGGACGACGTCGTGCAGACCGGCATGATCGGTCTGATCAAGGCCATCGACCGGTTCGAGCTCTCCCGCGAGGTCGAGTTCACCTCCTTCGCGCTGCCGTACATCGTCGGCGAGATCAAGCGTTTCTTCCGGGACACCACCTGGGCCGTGCACGTGCCGCGCCGGCTCCAGGAACTGCGGGTCGAGCTGGCGAAGGCCCGTGAGGAGCTCGCCAGCCGGCTCGACCGCGAGCCCACGGCCGCCGAGCTGGCCACCCTGATGAACATCACCGAGCAGCAGGTCGTCGAGGGGCAGATCGCCGCGAACGGGTACAACTCGTCGTCGCTGGACGCCGCCCTCACCGGCGAGGGGCCCGAGAACGGCGAGTCGGTCCTGGCCGACTTCATCGGCGTCGAGGAGGAGGGGCTGCGCCTCGTCGAGGACTTCCACTCGCTCGCCCCGCTGATGGCCGAGCTCAGCGAACGCGACCGGGAGATCATCCACCTGCGGTTCGTCGAGGAGGCCACCCAGGCGGAGATCGGCGAGCGCCTCGGCTGCTCGCAGATGCACGTGTCCCGCCTGATCAAGCGGATCATCGCCCGGCTGCGCGAGGGCATGCTGGGCGAGCTCGGCTGCGCCTGACCGGGCGGGAACACCGTGGCCGGTCAGGCGGCGCCCAGGTCCAGCACGGCGCGCACCCGCTTGCCGACCGGCACCCGCTCCACCGTGACGTCCCGCGCCAGCGCGCGGACGATCTCCAGACCGTGCCGGCCGACGCGCTCGGGGTCGCGCGGGAAGACCCGGGGCAGGGCGGCGCTGCTGTCGTAGACCGACACCGTGAGCGCGGTGTCGGTGCCTTCCAGTTCCAGGACGTAGGGCCCGTTGCTGTGCCGGTCCGCGTTGGTGACCAGTTCGCTCACCACCAGCAGCACCGCGCCGTCGGCCCGCCCGCCGATCGTGGCGCACCACTCGGTCCGCAGCTGCTGGAGGAAGTGCGCGGCGAACGCCCGCGCCTCGGCGATGCATCCCGGCTCGCCGGTGAAGTGCGCCGACCGCCGCAGCGGCTCCACGGGCACGTCGAAACCAGTCGGTATCACTGCCCCGTCCAGGTGATAGGTCATGCGTTTCTCTCTGCGAAGCCGGGAGGCCGGACGAATCTGCACCAGTCCTGGTACCCCGACTCCCGCGGGGCAGTCCCCCCGATCGGTGTTCGGGCCGCGGGGCGGGGAACCCGGGGTGCGGCGGGAAGGGGAGCCATGAACGGACTGACGGCGGTACGGAGCCTGATGACGCTGCCGGTGGTGACGCTGGGCGGCGACACCGTGGCGCATGTCAGGGACACGGTGTTCGACACGGAGGCCGGGCGGATCGCGAACTTCACCCTCAGCGGGCGGACCCTGCTGTCGGGCCCGCTGCCGCGGGACCTGCCGTGGGCGGCGGTGCACTGCCTGGGCCCGCACGCGGTGATGGTCCGCGACGCGGGGGCGCTGTGCGAGCTGCCCCTGTCGGCGGCGCGCCGCGACGCCGTGCGCGGGCGGCTGCTCGGAGCGCACGTGGTCACCGACGCCGGCGACACGGTGGGCACGGTGCTCGACGTGCTGGTCGAGGGCGGCACCAGCGGCCGGCTCGTCGCGTTCCGGCTCGCCGCGCACCGGGAGCTGGTGCGCGGCTCCCGGCACCGCCGGCACCAGGTGTACGTGCCGCGGGGCGAGGCCCTGAGCGTCTCCGGCCGGACGGTGGTGATCCCGGCGCACGCGACGACGTACGTCACCGGCGATCTGCCGCCCTTCGCCGCCGGCGCCCACCGCGGCCATGGAAGGGGCGCGGTCCGATGATGCTGTTCTCCCGGGTGCACGGGCTGCCCGTCCTGACCCCGGGCGACGCCGACCGGGTCGGGGTGGTCCGCGCCCTGACGGTCGACGCCGCGTCCGGGGAGGTCACGCATGTCCGGATCCGGCGCGGCCGGCTGCGCAGGGAGGCCGTGGTGCCCTGGACCGCGCTGGGCGCGGCCGGGCCGGACATGCTGATCGCGCGCCCGGCCGGCGACCCGGCCGCGGCCCCGCCCCACCGCGACCTGGTGGGGAGCAGGGTGCTCACCGAGTGCGGCGAGGAACGCGGCACCGTGCTCGACGCGGCGTTCGATCCGGCCACCGCCCGCATCGAGGCGGTCCTGACCACGCGCGGCGAACTGCCGGCCGACCGGCTGCTGGGGCTCGGCGACCACGCCCTGGTGATCCGGACGGGCGACGGACACCACGGGTAGCGGCGGTGTCCGGCCGCGCGGACGGACCTCCCGGCGGGCGGGGGCCGACGGGGCTGCTTAGCGTGCAGGGGTGAGCCCACGCACCTCTTCCGGCCGTCCGGTCCCCCGTCACGGCTGGGCGCAGGCCCTCGTCACGGTCGTCGGCGCGCTGCTCGCCATGGGTGGGGTGGCCGCGCTGGGACTGTGGGCGGCCGGCGCCACCGGTCTGCCGGGCGGTTCCTTCCCCCGGGTGGTCGCGGCGACCGTGGTCACGGCCGTCGGCGGGACGGTGGAGCTCGCCGGGGACGCCGGCGGTCTGGCCGGCACGGCGGGCGGTCTGACGGTCGTCCCGCTGTCCGTCACCCTCACCGGGGCGCTGGTCGTCGGCCTGGGTTTCCTGCGCCCGCTGCGGCACCGGGCGGTCGCCGGGCCGCCCCAGCTGGCCCGGTGGGCGGCGAGGATCGCCGTGCTGTGGCTGCTCGCGGTGCTCGGCCTCGCGCTCGCCGCGCGGCACACCTACGAGCTCTCCCTCGGGGACGGCCCGCTCGGCGACCTGGGCGACCTGTTCGGGATCAGGCCGGTGGTGGGGTTCTCCACCGATGTGCCGCCGACCGTCCTGACCGGTCTGCTCTGGCTGGCGGCGGTGCTGGTGGTGGCGCTGCTGGTGTCCCGCGGCGCCCCGCTGCCGGCCGGACTGCTGCGGTTCCAGGAGTCGGCGCGTCCCGCGGCGCGCGCGATGACGCTGCTGCTGCTGGCCGCCGTCGCCATCGGCCTCGTCGTCGCGCTGACCGTCGCCGCCACCCGGGGGCATCCGGCCGACACGTTCGCCGTGATCCTGCTGGGGCTGCCCAACGTGGCCTGGCTGGCGCTGACGGTCGGGTTCGGCGCCACCTGGGACGGCAGGGTGGAGGGGCCCTTCGGGCTGCCCATGCCCCGGGTGCTCGACGAGGTGCTGCGCACACCGGACGTCTCCACCCTGAACCTGGGCACGCTCACCGGGCACGACGGCGGGAGGTGGTGGTGGCTGCTGGTGGTGGTCGCGGTGCTGCTGCTCGCCGCCGCGTTCCTGGCGGCGGCCCGCTCCCCGGCCCGGGTGCGGGTCCGGCGGCACGCCGTGCACATGGCGGTGGCGTCGGCGCTGACCGCGCTGATGATCTGCCTCACGGTCCGGATCTCCGCGCGGATCGGCCTGTCCGTGCTGGGCATCGGCGATCCCGGCGAGGGCCTCTCCGGCCAGGTGCTGCTGAGACCACGGCTGTGGAGCACCCTGGGCCTGGCCCTGCTGTGGGGGCTGGCCACCGGCTTCGCGGGAGCGCTGGCGGCCCGGGCGCTGGACCGCCGCCGCGGCGCCGGGACCCGCCGCTGACCCCGGCCGCC
>NZ_JBEORT010000042.1:0-53734 GCF_040302425.1 Streptomyces sp. NPDC126497 | reverse complement strand
CGGCCGCCCGGCACGGGCCCCCGGGCGCGGCTGCCCCCCCTGCGCCCCGAGGCGGCGCAGGGTGGCCAGCGCCTCCTCAGCCTCCTCAGCCTCCTCCAGGGTCCGGACACCCGAGACCTCCAGCCGCGATCCTTCGCTTCGGTCTTCCAGCACGGTGCTCCTCCCTACAGTCCGGCGATGACGCGGGCCGCCGCGTGGTCCGTGCAGTGGCCGTGCTCGCCGGCCCAGTCGGCGACGTCCAACGGCCAGCGCTTGTCGAAGAAACCGATCACCACCACCTTGCCCTCCCGGCGCACGGTGTGGACCGTGTCGCCGGGGCGGGTGGCCTCCTCGATGACAGCCTTCGCGTGGTCCTCGTCGAGACAGACGAGCCTGGTTTCCATGACGCGTCCCTCTCTTCCTTGATCGTCGGTGCTGGGTTGTGAGTGGGGTCAGGCCAGGACGTCCCTGCCGCACACGTCGGAAGGGTCCGCCGGGTCGCCGTGGGTGCAGATGCCGCCGTCAGGTAGGTCGTCGGACGTGAGCGGCGTGAGCCCGGCCCAGCCGTTGCCGTGCTCGCGGCACAGCAGCACGCCCGGCTGCCAGAGGTTGCGATACGCCACGACAGGGCCGTTGGCGAGCCGCTTCAGCGACTCCACGGCGTCCCTATCGGCGTCGGTGAACTCGGTGGGCTCGTTGGCGATGTGGTCCTCGGCCAGATCCAGGGCGTAGCGCAGCATCGAACGCTCGTCGTCGGTCAGGGCCGTCGGCTGCTCCTCGGGTACGGGTGAGCGGTCGACGTTATGCCCGAGGGCTTCCCGGACCTCCCTCATGGTCACGGCGCGGCCGGTGGGCGGTTGTTCGTCACCCATGCTTCCTCTCTTCCGTGGTCGTCGGCGGTCTGTCGGTGGTGGGCCGTCCGGACTCGAACCGGAGTCTCCCGGAGCGCGATGGAACCGACCAAGGCTCACGCTCGACGGGGCTCTGCCTGACTGAGCTACAGGCCCTTGCGCCGCAGGCCCGTAAGCCTGCGAGCGGTGCCGGGATCGCGGCTCCCGGCCGGCCGTCGTACGTCAATCGGCTTGAAGGCCGGTGCCGTCGCAGTCGGGGCAGACACCCCCGTGGCTGCACTCGTCGCAGCCGTCCCCTCCGCACTCGGTGCAGATACCGTCCTCACAGTTGGGGCACTGCGCCACGGCCGCGCTCACCGCCCGGCCACGCGGGCCGCGTTGGCCATGTCGTCGTCGGTCTGCTGCGTGCCGCCGCCGTTGACCAGCAGGTAGAACCGGGCCTCGTCGGCGACGGTGGCGCAGTCCTTGGTCTCGGCGACGAGCAGGGACGTCCGCAGCTCGATGCGCCGCTGCCCGACGAGGGTCAGCCCGGTGTACCTGACGTACGGGCCGTCCTCCGTGTCCTCGGTGGTCTCCACGAACTCAGCCGGGAACCAGGACGCCGGTACGGCGAACTCGCCGGCCAGCCACATGATGGCCGTGGTGAGCCGCTGCTTGCCGTCGACCACGGCCCAGATGCCCTTGCCGGTCTCGTAGACGTCCACCCCGTTGGCCTTGCGCCACAGCTCGGTCCCCCTGTCGGCGAGGATGACGACGCCGGCGGGCAGGCCGCGCAGCCACGACTCCACGAGGGCGATGCGCTGGTCCAACGTCCACACGCTGCCGCGCTGGTACGGCGGGTCCAGCAACAGGACGCCACGGCGGACGTCGTCCACGAGGCCCTGGGCCACGCGGTACGTCGGGTTCAGGCTGATGTGCTCCAGCGGAGCGGCGGTCTGCCGGGTCATGGTCGGTTCCTCGTTTCCGTGATCGGAGGGCCGGTCCGCCCGGCCCATTGATTTAATTAAACCAAAAGGCTCCGGAGTGCACAACCCCGGAGCCCCGGCGAGTTCCTGGCCGGCCGTCAGCGACCGTACTGCTCCGCGCCGTGCGAAACGTAGCCCTTGCCGTCGCAGTGGCTGCACGCGGCGACCGACACGGACTCCACCACGCCCGTCCAGTGGGCGACCTGCTGCTCCCACAGCTCCAGCGCCTCGGCGTAGCTGTCGGCCGCGACCCGGTCCGGGATCGGCAGAGTCAGACGCCGGTTGACCTTCACCGGCACGTTCCGGCCCGACTTCAGCGGCCGGCCGTCCCGCCCGGTGTTGGCGCGCCACTCGGTGCGCGGCTCGTCGTACGGGACGTACAGGCTCACGTGGACGCCGGGCCGGTTCTGGAAGTTCAGCGAGACGAAGTCGACGCACGGCATCGCCCGGAACACGTCCATCATGTGGGCGGCCAGGCCCGGGATGTGCCCGGGGAACAGGTGCGCATACTCCGCCCGCTCGGCCAGCACGTACGGGAGCTGTGCGATCCACTGCGGCTCGTCCGGTGCCGGCGGCTCCCGGCCCTCCAGGACCATCACCGGGCCGTCGTAGACGTGCTCCAACGGCGGCTGCTCCTCGGTGACCGCCGTGTAGAACGACCACAGCGTGTCCTCGTCGCCCCTCACGCGGTCGTCGAACTGCTCGCGGGTCAGGGTCGCCGGGTAGCGGACGGACTCCGCCGCCGGGTCGATCAGCCGGTAGCCGGTGGTCTTCGGCCGGGGCTGCGCCGTGGCGGTGAGCCGGGCGGCCTCGCGGTCGGTCGCCCACCAGTTGCCGTGCAGCTCGGTCATGGGCCGGCCGTCGGCGAACACGCCGGTCAGCTTGGCGCGGGCGGTGAACCCGGGCCGGCCGAACGCGTCCGGCACCGGCAGGTGGTACAACCAACGGCCGTCGGGGTGCTTCAGCGCGTAGATGTTCACGGTCGGTTCCTCGTTTCCTTGGTCGATGGTGGTCAGGACGTGGCGGCCGGACGGCGCAGCCCGAGGTACAGACCCCGGTCGCGGCCGGCGCTGTAGACGCGCTGCACTACGACGACGGCCTGGTCCGCCGGCACGCCGAGGGCGCGCAGCTCGGCTATCGCCGCGTCGGTCGCGCTCATCGCCTCGGTGAAGCCGGGATCGGTGATGCGCTCGTCCCGGGTCTGCACGCTGGTCGTCACGGTCGTTGTCCCTCCTGTCCCGCCCCTGGCGCCGGATCATACGGCCGGGGGCGGGAATCGCGTTCCTGAGTTCCTTGGTCGGTGGTGCGGGATCAGCGGGCGGACTTGCTCACGGCGCGTGAGTGCCAGTCGGCCCGGCGCAGGACCGCGATGTCCCGCTCGTTCCCCACGGAGCAGTCGACCCGCGCCGTCTTCTCGGTGACCTTCACGACCGTGCCGGTGCGCCACACCGGATCACCGCTGCCACCGAACCCGTTGTCGGCTGTGGCGAACTGGACGCGGTCGCCCTCGCGGACGTTGCTGAAGTCGACGGGCTCGAACGTCTCGGTCATGGTCGGTTCCTCGTTCCCTGGTCTGCGGTCCGCCCGGCCGGCGTCCCGATGACTTAATTAAACCATGACTCGCCGGGGAGGACAACCCCGGACGCGACGAAGCCCCGGACCGCGAGGGCTCCGGGGCTTCGTCGCTGCGGTGTGGTCAGGACCGGCCGTCGACCGAACAGCTCGCCGACAGGACGCCGTACAGCACTTCGTACCGCCGCACGCCATCCGCGCCGACAGGGTCCGCGAGGATCCGGACCGTCTGCGTCCTCGTCCCGTCCCACAGCTCGTCCGAGACGGTCAGGTCGGCGAGTTCGGCCTGCTGCCGGTCTCTGGCGTACTCGCTCAGGGTGCCCGCACGCACCACGCCTTCCAGTGTCCAGGCGAACGTCTTCAGGCTGTTCATCGGTTCCTCGCTTCCGTGGTCGTGTGCGTCGTACGGTACCGGTCAGGCACGCGGCGGTCGGCCGACGCCGGGACACCGCTCGCCGGTGGAGAAGCCGGCCGCGTCGGTCCCGACGTGCCGTCCGAGCACCCCGCCCTTGCGGACGAGGTAGGGGAACCCGCACACGGAGCACGGTCGCCGGGCGCCGACTGCCGCGCGGGCACGCAGCTCGTCGGCGATCTTCTGGACCTCCTCCTGGACCAGGTCGCGCTCGGCCTCGTCCGGGAAGTAGTGGTCCGGGTCCCATCCGGTCAGCGCGACGTGAAGCATCCCGGCCGCGTGGCGCAGCGCGGCCCGCTTGAGCACCTCGTGCCGCTCCGGTGTGATCAGCTCGTGCACCTGTTCGGTCATCGTTTCCTCGCCTCCTCGATCGCTCACGCGGTCCAGCCGCACGTGCTGATTTCCGTCATGTCGCCGGGCGCGTAGGCACGCACCGGCTCGCCGTCGTACGCCGGGCCGCGCACCGCACGGAACAGCGCTGCGGCGAGCTGCGTCGGGCAGGCGTTGCCGATCTGCTGGCTGATGTCCTGCCCCGACCACGGCCAGTCGGCCGGGAACCCTTGGAGTCGTCCGGCCTCCGACCACGTGAACCGGGGCAACTCCTCGCCGTCCGGCCCGACGACTCGGTTGCGACTGATCTTCCCCGTCACGGTGAACGCGGGCTCGGTGCTCGCCCGCCGGCCGCGCCGGGCCGAGTCCCCGCCGGTGCCGTAGTTGGGGACCACGGTGAACGGGCCCGGCCGGTCCAGCACATCGCCCATGGACACCACGGGGCGCCGGTGCGACTCGACCTCGGACAGCGCCCAGCCCCGGCGCCACGGCCGGTGTGTCGGCGCCGGGATGCCGACGGGCCCGTCCCGACGGGCCAACAGCACCGCGCGGCGCCGGGTCTGCGGCACGCCGTACTCCACCGCGTTCACGACGCCGCACGCGGCGCTGTAGCCCTCGGCGCGCAGGATCTCCACGTACGTCTCCCACACCTGCAGCGCCTGCGGCACCTGCTCCAGCACGACGGCCCGGTACGGGTGCCCGACGTCGGCGGCGGCCAGGGCGTACCGCAGCGGCTCCAGGACGAGCAGCGAACGCTCGTCCGTCCCGGGCGGCGCCGACGGCACGGCCTGACGTGCGGCCATCGCCTTGGCGCGTTGCTGGAGGTGGACGAGAAGCCGACGGCCCTCGCCCCGGCCACCCACGGAGAACGTCTGGCACGGCGGCCCTCCCGCCAGGGTGTCCGCCTCGGGGAAGTCGGCCGGGCCGTGGTCGCGCACGTCGCCGTGCACGGTGGCCAACCCCGCCGCGCGCCGGGTGGCCACCGTGCCGTCGTCGAACTCGACGCCGACGCCCGGCTCGCCGGCCCCTGCGTCCATGCCGCCGGGGCCGGCGAACAGGTGCAGGATCATCGCTTGCCTCCGTTCAGCCAGACCAGCACGGTCGGGTGGGACACGCCGAGGCGAGCGCCGATGGCCCGGACCACCAGGCCCCGGTCGCGCAGCAGCCGGGCCGCGTAGACCTTCTCCGCCCCGCTCAGCGGCGTGTGCTCGCCGTTGACGGCGCGCTCCACGGCGACCAGGTCGATGCCGCCCCGGGCGCAGGTGCCCGCGTGGACGACGCGGATGTACTCGCCGGCGTCTGCGCCGACGCGGGTCGCGTTCACGCCTCGTCCCCCGTCCCGTCCTCGTCGGCCGGGCCGTCGGCGAGGTCGCCGAGGGTGTATCCGCTCCAGCACCGCGCGCAGAACCAGGCGGAGGCGATCCGCGTGCCGGACCGGTTTTCCAGGCCCGGGTGCGTGGCCTGCGTCGCCTCGAACAGCCGCTCGGCGGCGTGGCTGCACGCCTCGCACCGCAGGACGGCGAGCGACCGGTAGACGATGCCGCGCCGGCGCAGCTCGTCCCGCAGGGCCCTCACGTAGCCGTGGACGGCCGTGGCGAGCTGACCGCGCAGCGACGGCCCGGCCAGCTCGCAGAGCTGGGCTCGGCGCAGCACCTCGTCTCCGGTCAGCCGGTCCCAGTGGGACGGGTACAGGTAGCGACTCTGGTGGTGCTCGGCCGCCCGCAGCAGGCCGGCGAACTCCTCGGCGGTCGGGGCGACGTAGCCCTCGGGCGGCCAGACCTTGTGCCGGGGCGCGAAGTCGCCGTCCTGCTGCATCTCCAGCAGGGCGCGGCGCGAGAGTGTGTCGACGGACATGACCCCCACTTTCCTGATTCCTTGGTCTCTGACCTAACGGTCTCGATGACTTAATTAAACCATGAAGCCCCGGGGCGGACAACCCCGGGGCGCTGTAGGACGGTTCCGCTCAGGCGCCGAACACCTCCGGGTGCGCGGTCTTCCAGTCCTGCCAGCGCTTCGGCCACGTGTCGTGGGCTTGGTCCATGACCTGCTCCAGCGTCAGCGGGCCGACCGCCTCGCTCGGGAACGCCTTCCTGTACGTCGGCGACGGCGGCACGAACATCGGCCCGACGGACCAGGTCCGCCGGCGGTAACCCCAGTCGTCCTCGCCGTACTTGTGGAAGGTCACGCCGTTGGCGCCGCCGTCTACGTCCAGCAGGCGCCGGGCCATCTTGTACCGATACCCCGACGAGTCGTCGGGCCCGTAGAAGTACGTCTTGTACTCCTCCAGGTACGCGGCGAGCATGGCGGCCTCGCGGTCGGTGGGCCGGGCCGCGCTCTCGCGGTCGAACGCGACGAGGTAGCACCACATCGGGTGCGAGCCGGTGACGGCGATGCGTAGCGCGGTGAGCGGGTCGTCCCGGTCGGCGTCGGTGCCGAACGGCCATGCGGCGGTGTCGGTCATGGTCGGTCCCTCGTTCCTTGGTCTGTCGGTCCGGTGTTTCGTCCCGATGACTTAATTAAATCACAGTGCCCCGGAGAGGACAACCCCGGGGCACTGTAGGACGGTTCCGCTCAGACGCCGACCCGCTGGCCGGCGGAGACGTAGCACCGGCACGGCTCATCCGGGGCGTGGTCGTGGAACAGCTCGTGCTTCGCCCGCATGTCCTGCGGCTGGTCACCGTCGGCCTGCCGCGCACCGCACCGGCAGAAGCTCCGGTCCAGCCACGGGTTGTACGTCAGCCACGGGTGCTCGCGTGCCTCGCACCACTGCCGGGTCGTGTCGTCGGCCATCGGTCGCTCCTCAGTCCTCGTCCGGGACGTGCACGCGGAAGGTGTCGGTGGACATGTCCATCTTCACCTCGGCCCGGCCGCCGTTGTCCCGGATCTCCTGCGCCGCCTGCTCGGCCGGCTTGCTGCCGCGCGGGTGGCCCGCCGGCGACGTGAACACAACAGCCATGATCTTCCTCATTCCTTGGTCGGGCGCTCGGGCTGAGCTGCCTCGCAGGGAGCACGGCTCGCATACGCTCGCCGGGCCGTGCTCCCGGGCGGTGCTCAGGCGCTTGCGCCGGGAAGGGCCGGGGTGTGGGTGCCCACCGTGTCGATGACGGCGAACGTACGGCCCAGCCGCCGGACCTTGGCCAGCGTGTAGGGCTGAGGCTTTCCGTCCCGCAGGAGGACGGTTGCCGGGATCTCGGCGTCTTCCGGCCGTTCGGTGAGCGGCGCGTCGCGGAGGGCCGAGCCGAGAATGGTCAGCCAGGCGTCGCCGTAGTCGTTGCGGTAGCCGTGGCCGAGGGAGCCCCAGGCGTAGCCCTCGGCGCGGGAAGTGTCGGTCACCGTGTCGGTTCCTCTCTGCGGTGGGCCGGGGCCGCCGGTCGACGGCCCCGGAGTGGACGGTAGATCAGGCGCTGACCAGCTCGCGGGCCTTCTCCGGGACGCGGACGGCCTGGCGGACGGTCACCGGCTCGCCGTGGGCCAGGACCATGAGCACCACGGCCGCCTTGAACTCCGCCTTGCGCGGCTTGTACGCCCGCAGCAGCTCCTGCACCTGCGCGGCGGTGAAGTGGTTCACCTTGCGCAGCCGGTCGGCCCTGCCGTCGGTGGTGCGGTGCGTGCGGGCGACCTTGACGGGCTGCACACCGAGGCGCTTGGCGACCGAGCGCAGGCCGTTCGCCACACCGGCCGCCGTCTCGGCGTCCACACCGGCGGCGACGGCGTGCGTGGCGAGCGAGCGGCCCCGGCGCAGCGAGCGGGCGAAGCGGGTGGCGGCTGCGCGCTCGCGGACGGTCCGGCGGCGGAGGCGGGAGGTCTTCATCATGGTCGGTTCCTTCTTCCTTGGTCCATCGCCGGTCCTCCCGGCGATGACTTAATTAAATCATAGACAGGCCGACGGGGCAACCCCGCACCGCGCGAGGGTTCCGGATGGAGGGCGCTCGCGGGCCTGTACCGCCTGTACCGTGTGCTCCCCATTACACATAGGAGGGTCAAATCTCACGGTTATAGGCGGGAGACGGTACAGGCGGTACAGCTTTACACGCTCTGCCTTGACCTGCGGTTTTGCGAACCGCGTCGGACCGGCGGAGTCCGCGCCCGAGCCCCTGCGACCGCCCCCGCTCGCCTTCCGCCGGTCGGCCGCCCCCACGGCGGGTCATGTTCCGCTTGTCCGTCTGCGCGCACGACAAAGCCCCGCAGCATCACTGCCACGGGGCTTCGGCCCGCCGTCAGCCGATGTAGTACGGGAGCTGCGACCCGCACGAGCGGCGCGGGTGCTGCCTGCCGGCTGGGTAAAGGATGTCCAGCGGACGCGGCGGCAGGTCGGCGTACCGTGGCCGACAGTCGGGGTGGTAGTGCAGACATGAGCCGTCGACCCCGAGGGCGAACACCGGTCCGTCGATGTCCTGCCAGCAGGCGCGGCACACGGTGTCAGGTACGTTCCATCGGCCCGTCTCCGGGTCGACGTAGCGCTCCGGGATGCCGAGGTACTTAGCCTCGTAGGCGTTCACACGCACGAGTTCGGTCTGCGCAGCCTCGTACGCGGCGCGGTCACCGTCCAGCCTGGCGGCATCCATCCTGTCGTGCACCCGACGGCGCAGGTTGGCGGGGTGTTGTGCGGCAGTGGTCATGGCGTCCTCGCTCCCTCAGTTCCTTGGTCGTCGTGCACGAAGTCGATGGCCCGGTCCAGGGCGGACCAGAGCACGGTGTCCCGACCCCACACGGGGTCGATGACGGCGAGCAGCACGCCATGGCGGGCCAGCTCCCGCCGCGCCTGGCGGCCGACGCCGGACAGCTCCGCATCGAGCTGGAGGCGCCCTGGGCGGCCCCCGAAGCCGGTGTGCGGCTCACCACCCCAGCGGGTCGCCAGCAGGCCGCGAGACGGCCCTACCGCGCGCCCGGGGCCGTGGGCGGAGACGATGAGCCCGACCGCCCGCGCGGTCCGGATGACGCGCCGCAGCAGCGGGTCTCCGCCGGCGATCCAGCCCTGTACGGCCGCGCGCTGCTCCCACCGCCGACCGTCGAACGCCACGGTGTCCAGGCCCGGCTGCGAGTCGGTGGTGATCCAGCCGCGTCGGTTCAGCCGGGCCAGCACGGGGATGAGATGCGTTGTCTCCTCGTCCGGCCGTGCGGCGCCGTACCCGGGCCGCTCGTCGATACGGCCCTCCAGCCAGTCGGCCATCGCCGCGCCCACCTCGTCGATGCGGCGCGCGTCCCGCCAGATCCGGTCCATGGGTTCCCCGCTTCCTCGGTTCCGTGGTCAGGGTGAGGCCGGGCCCCGGAATCACCAACCGGTGTCCGGGGCCCTGCGGGGTGTCAGGCGCAGGCCATGACCCGGCCGCCCTTGGCGTACACGGACCCGTAGAAGTTGACGTCGAAGTAGTCCGTCGTGATGTCGCTGCCGTCGAAGTTGTAGGCGCGCAGCAGGTCGGCCAGCTCGTCGGCGAGGGCACGCATCGCGGGCGTGGCCGTCTCCATCACGATGCCGAAGCGGTCCTCGCGCATCTCCCACGCCCAGTCCTTCGGCTCGTTCAGGATGCTGATGTCGATGGACGTGCCGCCCGAGAACCGCGCGCTACGCACGCTGAACTTGATCTCCGCCGGGGCGTCGCCGATCGGGTCCGGCAGCTTGACGGCCCCATCCTCGCCGGCCGTCTGCTTGGCCAGCTTGCGCGCGAGCTTGATCTGCGTCCGGACCAGGGCGGCAATCTGGACGGTGGACAGGTTGCGGTCGTACTTGGCGCCGTAGGCTCGGCGGTCCGTCCAGCCGCCGGCCGCCTGCGCGGGGGTGATCCCGTGGACCTCGCCCGCCTTGGCGATCAGCCTGCCGAGCATGAGCCGGGCGGCCTCGCGCTCGTTGTCCCCGGTGCGCGGGTGGTCGATGAGCGTCTGGAGGAGCTTGATCTTCTTCGCCGTCTTCGCGTCCATGATGTCCTCGTTCCTTGGTCCGTCGGCGGTAACCCCGCCGATGACTTAATTAAATCATAGGTCTGCCGACGGGACAACCCCGGACGCGGCGAGACCCCGAAGCCATCGGGCCTCGGGGTCTCCTTGTCGAAAATTTTCTACACGGGCGTCAGGCGCGGTCCACGCGGAACGCGTAGCCGCTGCCGTTGTGCTTCACCTGCTCGCCGGCCGGACGACGGGCGAAGTCGGCGGCGAAGATGCGGGCCTCGCCGCGCGGCACGCGGGAGTTGTCCATCAGGCAGTACGCCACGGCGAACTCCACCTCGCGCAGCGTGCGCAGCGCCGTCGAGTTCGTCTTCACCGTGCCGTCCGGCAGGGTGCGGGTCAGGGTGAACCGGGTCATGGGTTCCTCGTTCCTTGGTCGGGCCGGTCAGTAGTCGCCGTCGTAGCCATAGTCCTCGGGCGTCTCGCCGACGCAGACCGGGCACATGCACCGGCATGTGGACTCCCGCCCGGTGCAGCGGTTCCACATGCATCCGTTGCCGTGGCCCGCGCACTGGTTCCAGATCTCCACGAACTCCCACGGGCCGAACGGATCCACCTCGGGGTTCCAGGCGACGGCCGGACGCCGCGTCATGGCGTCACTCCATCCCGGGGTAGCACAGCGCGTGATCGTCCATGGCCTTCACCTCACGGCCGCACCAGCAGATGGTGTCCGCCGCCAGGCCCTCCTTCTCCTCCAGGTGCTGAACGGCCGCGCGGTCGTTGATGAGCTGGACGAGCCCGGACAGGTCGAGCGTCACGGTCAGCGCGACCGGCGCCCGCCGGGACTCGGCCAGGCGCTTGCCCGGGTCCTGCGGTTCCAGGGACGACAGATGTGACTCCACCAGGTCCCGCGCCGCCTCCAACACGGTCAGGGCCTCACGTGCGGTGGCTGCGCTCCAGGTGTAGCGCGGCGGGTCGAACTTCGTCATCGCGGGTTCCTCTCTTCCGTGGTCACAGGGAGCGGCCAGCCGCCCATGCCGGTGCGGCGGTCGTCGTCGGGGTGGTCGACGTCACGCGGCCGGTTGGCCTCCACGATCCGGCGCATCCACCCGGGCATCTCGCCGACCGGCGGGAAGTGTTCGGCGGAGCTGCGGAACTCCAAGGTGATGTCCACGCGGGAGACGTCCCGGCGGGCGCCGTAGCGGATCCGCAGGCCCATCGGCTTGCGTCGCCGGCCGGTGGCGGTCTTCACCGGCGGCGCGTCGGTGAGGTCCACGCGGACCTCGTGGTCGATTTCCCGGACGCTCGCGGTCACGTCGGTGGTCTGGCTCATCGGTTCCTCTCTTCCGTGGTCGCAGGGGAGCCCCGGGCCCGACGGCCCGAGGCTGGCGGGTCACTCGCCGACGCGTGCCAGGTAGGCGGCGAGGTCGCGCCGCATCCCGCCCCAGACGGCCAGGGTGAACTCGGCCGCGATGACGCGCTGGGTGTCGCCGGCCGCGCGGGCCGCGTCCAGCTTGCGCTGGAACCCGCGCTCGATGGCGTCCTCGCTGAGCCCGTCCTGCGTGCGCATGGTGGACAGGGTGCGGGTGGCGACGGTGAATCCGAGGCCGGCCATGTTCTCGGCGACGTCGGGCTCCAGGACCCCGTCCATCGCCTTGCGCATCAGGTAGTCGTCGGCGGCCCGACGGGCCTCGGCCAGCAGCGAACGGGTGTCGGTATCGCGCATGGGTTCCTCGATTCCTTGGTCGGCCTTTCGATGACTTAATTAAACCATCACCTGACCGGCTGGACAACCCCTCGGGGACGACGAAGCCCCGGAACCGTACGGCTCCGGGGCGTTCTGTCCAACCGTCAGGAGCGGCCGGCGTCCACCTCGCTCTCCTCGTACCGGCCTCCGTACTCGGTGTCGGCCACGTCGATCCACGGCTCAGGGTCGCCCGCGTAGCGCGGGAGCCGTGCAACGGACGTGGACACCCCGCCGCGCGGGTCCCGTACCTTGCCGAGGATCTTCGGGGCGAAAATGCAGCCCTGCGGAGTGTTCCGCTGGCCGCAGCAGGGGTCCGCGCCGCACCGGTCTTCGTCGTTCTGGATCGTGGGCGCCCTGCTCTCGGGTTCGACGTCAGGGGTCTGGTCGACGTATGCGGCCCTGGTTCGCCACACCGCCCCGCACGCGCGGCAGCAGAGTTCGGAGTAGTCCGACGGGGTGCGTCGACCGCCGTTGAAGGCGGAGTAATTGGCCTTCCGGACCAGCACCCGCCACGACGGCCGGTGCGCCGCGCGGTCCTTGCAGGATGTACCGCCGCTCATGCTTTCCTCGCTTCCGTGGTCAGGGCCGGGAGCCTGTGGGGCTCCTGGGCGGGATCTCTACTTCGCCTCGCAGCGGGGGCAGAAGGTGTACAGGTGCGCGTACTTGTCCGCCTGCTGCTCGGCCTTCGTCTTGAAGTCGTAGCCGTTGCCGTAGCGCCACGGGCGGAAGCTCTTGTTGCACAGGGCTCGGCCGTCCTTGTCGGCCTGCGTGAAGCGGTGCAGCAGGGTCCTGTGGCTGGCCACGGTCCACACGTCGGGCCGCTCGTCGGTCCCGGCCGACTGCTCGGCCGGGGCGTCCACGCGGACCAGGCGGACCTTGCGGCCGTCCTTGTACTCGATCGCGTAGTCCGTGCGGCTGATGCTCGACATGGTCTCGACCTCGCGCCGGCCGCCCATCATCGCGTGGTTGATCTCGCCCAGGCCCTCGCGGATGGACACGTGGGTGACGGTGCCGTTCTCGGTCCGCTCGTAGACCTTGCCGGCGGGGGCGGTCTGCTCGGTCATGGCTTCCTCGTTCCTTGGTCGGTCCCTCTCGATGACTTAATTAAATCATGGGGCCCCGGGAAGGGCAACCCCGGACGTCAGGCCACGTTCAGCGCGCGACGGATGCCGTCCTCCAGCCGCACGCGGGGCCGGTAGAAGCGGGTCATCAGCGCCGGGTCGCCCACCCGGTACATGACGCCGGCCGGCCGGCCCGGCAGCGGCTTGATCTGCGGGTCGTACCCGGCGGCCGTCGCCATCATCCGCGCCAGTTCCCGGAACGTGGTTGGCCGGCCGGTGCACAGATTCACCGGCTCCGCCGTGCCCGCCTCGGCGACGGCGAGCGCCCCGGCGACGACGTCGTCCACGTGGATCCAGTCGCGCACCTGGTCGCCACTGCCCCACACCTCCAGCGGGTCCTCGCGGCGCCGCACCCGCTCCAGGATCGCCCGGAACGGGTAGGTGTCGTCCTGGTCCTCGCCGTACCCGGAGAACGGCCGGACGACGGTCACCGGGACGCCTGTCCGGCGGAGCTGGGCGGCCAGCATCTCCCCGGTCACCTTGGACCAGCCGTACACGTGATCCGGCTGCTGCACGACCGCCAGGTCCACGTCGTCCTCGCGCAGCCGGTAGCCACGGCGGGCCGACCACAGCGTCTGATACCCCATCGGGTACGCCGCGCTGGAGCTGAAGTACAGCACCCGGCCCGGCCGCGCGACGGCCGCCCACCGGAACATCTCGGCGTCGATCGACAGCGACTCGGCCGTGGCGAGCGGGTCGCCGTCGATGGTCTCCCGGCCGCCGACGATCGCCGCGCAGTGCACCACCAGGTCCCACAGCCCCGGCACCGCACCCTTGCTCAGGCAGTCACGGAAGTACGCCCGGCAGTCCTGCGCCGGCGACGCCTTCACGTCCAGGCCGTGCACCTCGTACCCGCGCCGCTTCAGCTCCGCCGCGAAGTGCCGGCCGAGGAATCCCCTGTCGCCGGTGACCAGCGCCCTCATGCCGCCGCCCGCGCGTACTCGTCCAGCACGCGGTACAGCGCGGCGGGCAGCCGTGTCTCCCGCCACGCCAGCCAGGCGGCCCGGTCGGCCGTATCGGCCTCGGTGGCGTTGACGGCCGCGTACCGCTCGTCCATGGCCGCCTTGCCCGCCGCCGGGTGTAGATGCTCGATGACGACGTCGGGGAGGTAGCGCAGCGCCCCGAGGGTGCGCCCCAGCTCCAGCCAGAAGTTGTCGACGTACAGGTGCCGCAGAACCGGCGGCGCCATGAAACCGAGCGCGCGCACGAGGCGGGACGGCATGAACGCGGCCGTCGGCAACGCCTCACCCTGGAGCAGGTCGTTGCCGTAGACGACGGCCGGCCCCGGCCCGGCGAGCGCGCCGAGGACGTGCGCGTCCCACCCGGCGGTGCGCGGCAGGTGGTCGTCGCCCATGAACCCCAGCGCCGCGTACTCGTCGGCGAGGACGTTCGCCGCGTAGTTCAAGGCGGCCGTCATACCGGTGCCGCCGTCCCCGTCGTGGATCATCACGTGCGTGATCTCTCCGACGCCGACGCGGGCGAGATAGCCGGGCAGCTCGGGGTCGTCGGCATCCAGGACGAACACCGGCACGGCGTTGAGGGAGTCGGTGTCGGTGAACGCCTGCTGGAGCCGGGAGGCATTCTGCGGCCGTCCCCGCGTGGGGACGATGACCGCCAGGGGCTTGGTGGTCTGCGTCATGCGCGGGACCGTAGCGGCGATTCGCAAAATCACCGCACGGCTCGCTGCGCCCCAGGTCAGGTACGACGAAGCCCCGGGCCGTAGCGGCTCCGGGGCTCCGGGTGGTGGGTCAGTCGTCCGTGCCGGGCTCGTCGGGTTCCAGAGACCAGAACGTGGTGATGAAGTTGCAGAGACGGCCCTTGCTCTCCAGATCGTGTTGCACGGATCGGAGCGCCTTCCGGTACTGGTCGGAGCGGGTCTCGCCGGGGCCCCACTCGACCGTTCCGGAGTACGACGACAGACCGATCGGGGAGTTCTCCGCGTTCGCAACGGAGACTGCGATGACGTAGAAGTACCTGCCGGGCTTGTTCACGGTTCCTCGTTCCCTGGTCGGGGCGGGTCAGACGGCGACCGGCTGCGGCGCGCGGTCCGCCTTGTAGGCGAAGAACCGGCGCACCTCGTCCCGGCTGAAGCGGTTCGTCCACCCGTCGTCGGACTGGGCGATGATGCCGCCGCGCTCGACCACGAGGACCGTGAAGCGGTCCCAGTGTCCGGAGGCGATGCCGTCCCACACCAGCCGGTCACCGACGCCGACCGGGACCTGGACGTTGCCGCCGGTCCAGCGCGTGTACCGGACCCGGATATCGGGCGTGCCCTCCGGGACGGTCAGCGCCCGCGCGGTGAGGTCGTCGGCCAGGTGCTCCTTGATCAGCGGGTACAGCGGCTCGGCGCGGTAGTTGTTCTCCGGGTCGTACACGCCCCGGGCCAGGCGCTCGAAGACCGGGCGCAGCTCCCCGGCGTCGCCGGCGATACGCACGAAGGCCAGGCGCAGCGCCTCGTTGTCGAGCGGCGGCAGGTGGCCCCGGCGGTCGGCGTCGGCCAGCACCGCGTCGGCGACCGTCCGGGCCACGTCGGCCGGGTGGGCCGTCTCGCCGGTGACGGCGGCCGTGCAGCCGATGCAGGTCAGCACGTCCTCGGTGAGGCGGGCCGGGTCCAGCTTCTCGTAGGGGCGCACGACCGCGTGGCGGCCGGCGTCGCAGGCGGGGCCGATGAAGTCGCCGGTGTGCGAGTTGAGCAGACCCTGGTGGACGGTGCCGTCCAGGCCGATGACGTTGCGACGGTCCATGGTTCCTCGTTCCTTGGTCGGTACTGCCGATGAATTGATTAAATCATAGGCGTGCCGACCGGACAACCCCGGGGACGACGAAAGCCCCGGAACCATACGGCTCCGGGGCTTTCGCTCCAACCGGCTCAGACGGCGGCGATGATGAGCGCCGCGACGAACAGCCACAGGTGGTGCCAGGACTGGTCGAGCGCATAGGCGCCGGTCCCGAGCGTCGGAGCGTACCCGCCGTGCGCGGTCGCCGGGTGCAACGGGTCGGCCGGGGTGCCCATGTTGTAGAACTCCCGCTTCCGGCAAGCCATGGCGAGGCGGGCGAGCGTGGAACGGCGGTCGGCCCAGTAGTGGCTCGCCGCGTCCACGCCGAGGCCGAGGACCACGCCTACCGCACCGACGTCCAGGCCGAGGACGGCCACAGCGATGAGCAGCAGGACGGCTTTGGTGACGGTCAGGGTGACGACGTGCCGGCCGCAGGCGATGCGCCCTGTGCGGTTCGGCTCGCCCTTGCGGGCGGCCTGCCAGCCCGTCTGGATCCAGTGGTCCCCGACGGAATGGGCGACGAGCAGCGCGACGAAGACGGCGGCGAAGGTGCCTGCGGAGTTGTCCATGGTTCCTTGATCCCCTCGTTCTCGGATGGACGAAGCCCCGGGCCGTGCGGCTCCGGGGCTTCGTGGTCAGGCACGTCAGTCTCAGACCATGGTCCGGTATTCGTCGGCCATGTCCGGGACGTCGCGCAGCAGCTCGGCTGCCCGCCCCAGGAGAGCGGTACGCGCGGCCTCGTCGTCGGTGTTGCGGACCTCGTTCAGGATGACGGCGGCGGTCTCCACGTCCTCGTGCCCGTTGACGCCCGCCTCCTCGAACCGCTCGGCTGCCGTGCCGAGCTGGCCGGTGAACGTGCCCGGGTCGGCGGCCGGGGATCCCTCGGCGACGTAGGCGATGTCTTCCGCGTAGCGGCGGACGACGTCTTCGACGGTGAGCGCGGCAGTGCTCATGGCTTCCTCATTCCTTGATCGGTTGTGCTTCGGGTTTGACGGGTCAGCGGGCGATGACGGGGCGGTGCAGATCACGGTGCTCCACGACGACCTCGTGGCCTCGCCGGCGCAGGCGCCGGGCGAGTACGTTGGCGGCGACGGCACTGCGGTGACGTCCGCCGGCGCAGCCGACCGCGACGATGGTGTCCCGGGCGGACGGGTCTGCGTCATACGCCTGGACGGCACGCACCGTCGCGGTCAGCAGCGCCTTGACGCCCGGTGTGCCCAGCACGGTCCGGCGGACCAGGCGGTGTGCGGCGGTCAGCTCACGCGTGGCCGGGCTCACGTGCGGGTCGCGGAAGTGGGCGCGCAGGTCCAGGGTCAGGTGGGCGTCCGGGGCGTCGCCGTGGCCGTAGCCGAAGGAGATGATGCGCACGGCGCCGGGGCGGGACTTGGTCATGGTCACCAGTCCCCGAAGGTGCAGACCGGGCCGCACACACCGCGCTCGTGCGGTCCTCCCGGAGCGAAGTGGTTCGAGACCTCGGTGTTGGTCGGGCAACTGCCGACACGCCCCCTCTCCGTCCGGCCGCTGCTCCAGGTGACCGGCTCGGCGCCGGCTTTCAGCTCGTCGCAGCGCGGACAGCCGTTGAATTTCCGGCCGAAGCGCGGCGCGTGGTTGTGCTTCGTGGTCATGGGTTCCTCGTTCCGTGGTCGGCGGTTCCAATGAATTAACTAAACCATAGTCGCCTGTTGCCGCACAACCCCCGAACGCGAAGAACCCCGGAGACTCGGAGTCTCCGGGGTTCAGCCGCAGGCGGCGTCATCGTCTTCACCGCCTCCGGTGCTTGCTCCTCGCGGCCAGCGCCTCCGCCTTGGCCTTCGCCTCGACGGCGCCGGCGTGGGAGTTGATGACGTGCGCGGCCACCAGGCCGAGCAGGATCACCGCCGCCAGGACCGCCACGACCACGACGGCCACCATGGCGAACACCAGCGCGCACAGCGTCAGGACGACGCAGGCGAGCAGCGCGGTGTACAGCCACGGAATGACCCGCTCCGCCACCGTTTTCTCCGGACCCTGGTGCACGGCCGCCCCTGCGGGGACGGTCGGCGGGGCCGCGTAGTGGTGGTGGACGTGAACGTGAACCCCGCCGTCGGCCGCCGCCTGCGCCGCCGACGGGTTGGCCCGCAGGTAGCCCAGCAGCTCGTCGGGGACGGGGGAATGCCTCCGCTCTATCTCCATGGTCATCATTCCTTGATTCCTGGGTCACGGGGCCGCAGCGACGACCCCGAATTAGTTGTACCACGGCGACGAGCGGCCCAATCAGACGACGAAGCCCCGGGCCGCAAGGGCGCCGGGGCTGCCGGGTGTCGAGCAGGGGGTCAGTTTTCGCGGGACCCCACGTCGACCAGGTGATGAGGGCGGATGACGTGGGCGACCTCGTCCCCGACTTCCTCGGTGTAGACGTACAGCCAGCTTCCGTCGTCGGACTTCACGATCCTGTCCACGGTCTCAGGGCGTGTGGCGAGACGAGCCACATCGCCCGGGCGGAGTTTGTTCGCACGGACGGCCCGAGCGGCCACGGTCGGTTCCTTCCTTTGTTTGTTGATCGATTCAGGAGGCTCACAGGGAGCGGATCGACAGCACCGCGTACTGGTTGCTGCCGACGTGCCCGGTCAGGGCGGCGACCGCCTGCTCGGCGTTGCCGGCCTGCACCCGCACGAAGCTGGGGCGGACGTCCTGGAACCGACGGTACGAGATGCCGAAGGCGGGGCGGGTGTCCCGGGCGTCCACGATGTGACCGATGCGAGCGTTCATGTGTTCCTCCTGGTGGGGTGGTGTGCCGGTCCTCCCGACTGATTTAATTAAACCATAGGTGGGGCCGGCCGCACAACCCCGCCGCCGCTACTCGGCGAAGACGTACCCGACGCCCTCCGGGGTCGCGTCCTTGACCAGGTCGCCGTCCCGCACCCGGGAGTCCAGCCACTGGTACACCCACGGCCGGGACCGCCCGGTGATCTCCGTCAGCTCCTTGAGATCGGCGAAGGTCACGCGCTTCACGCCCCGCCGGCGCAGCGCGGCCAGCTTCTGGTGCGCCACGTCGTCGGCCGCCGCCGGGCTCATCCGGTCCTCCGGAACGGCGGGCAGTTCGATCACCCCGGCGCCGCCGCGCAGCCCGGACCACACGAACCCCAGCGCCTCCTCGGCGACGGCCAGCGCGCACCGCGAGCACAGCGGCAGCGTCCTCGTCAGCGTCGCCGGGGCGCCGCAGCCGGTGCAGTTCTGTTCCTTGGTCATCTGTCACTCCTCCTCGTGTCACGCTGCGTTGTCCGCACCGGCCGGGCCGGCCGGGAGAGAACATGAGGCCGCCGCGTTGCCGAACCCGTCAGCGGCCCTGTAAGGCCCGTGTAACCGGCCGGTGTCGCTGACTGCCAGGCCGCGTCTGCTGACGCGCCAGAGGCGTCACGGCGGGCCGTCAGACATACGTCAGGGCGGGCATCCCTGACATGGGATGCCCGCCCCGGGGCCGCTCCAATCCGGGCCCGTCACATGGCCGCCGCCTCGGCGAGGACGTTGCCGGCGACCTCGTAAACGGCCTTGGTGTTGGGCGGGTTGATGCGCCGCAGCACCCCGTCGTCGGCCAGGCGCTCCAGCTCGTCGTACACCCACCAGCGGGGCCGGCCGGTCAGGTCAGGCAGGTCCGCCAGCGCCTCGAACGTGACGTCCGACCGCTCGCCGGACGCCAGGATGTGCAGCCGGTTCAGCAGCTCCGCGCGGGAGTCTTCCTCGCTCATCCGTTCGCGCACCGGCTCGCACAGGGCGACGTCCACCGCCCCGCGCGGGGCGGCCAGCGGCACGCCCGTGTCGATGTCGTCGTCGCTGGTCAGAGACATGCTCACCGCCTCCTTGAAGTCGTCGTCCACCGTGCTCTCCACAGGCTGCGCGACGGTCGCCGGCGCGGCCTCGTCCTGCTCGTCCACGACGCCTTCCGCGAGGATCCGGTACGAGCCCTCGTCCAGCGTGGCCCAGTACGGCCGGGTGGCCTCGATCATCTCCGCGCGGTCGGCCGCCTTCATGCGCGGCACCCGGCCCTCCACCGGCCAATGGGCCTTGTCCGTGCCCGTGACCTCGGCATACAGCGATCCGGGGGCGTCGTTGGCCCACTTGGTCGGGTCGGCCCCGGCCTCCAGCGTCTCCGCCTCCAGCGCGTACTTGGCGTCCTGGTACTCCTTCTGGCCGTGGGCCAGGGACTGCACGAGCTGACCTCGGGTTTTGCGGGGGACGTTGTCGTGCGGCATGGTCTGCGCGGACGCGCAGAAGTGCACGCCGACGCTGCGCAGCTTGCGCAGCGCCTCGTCGGCCTCCTCGTCCACGACCGTCAGCACGTCGGTGGCCTCCTCGATGTCCAGGAAGATGGCCGGGACGCCGTGCAGGGTGTACAGCTCGGGCACCCACTGCTTGTAGCCCTTGCCGCCGTCCGCCCTGGTCAGCGAGCCGAGCAGGCCCGCGCGGTACTCGATGAGCGGGATGAGGTTGCGCACCAGTTGCTCCGTGGCCTCACGGGTCTTCGCGGCCAGGCCCAGCACCTCCTCGATGTCTCCGAAGCTCTGCTGGAATTTCGCCGGGTCGCCGACCACCGGCACCACGTCGATGCGCTCGCGCATCTGGAGGATCGCCGTGCAGATGGTCTCCGTCTTGCCCGCGCCGGACACGCCGGTGCACTTCGTGTGGGCCAGTGGCCTGGGGTTTTCGTCGTCCTCGGACCCGACGATCCACCAGTCGATGTCGCTTCCGTCGGTGCGCCGGCCGAGCCAGAGCGGGTAGTCCGCGATGGACGTCCCGAGGTGACGCGGACCGGTCCACACGGCCGGCTTGAGAGCGCCCTGCGCTCGGGTGAACGCGACGTCCACCTTGCCCTCGTCGCCCTTGACCTTGAGGACTTTCACCTGGTCAGCGCCGACACCGGCGACGGCCGCGATCTCCTCGCGGGCGTCCTGCGCCGTTCGCGCCGTGGTCGGGGCGTCCAGGTGGACGCGGGCGCGCAGCTCGTCCGGTGACTCGGTGACCTTGCCGACCCGGGCGTCCTTGAACGCCCGGACCTTGGCCAGCAGGCCGTCGTTTCCGCTGGTCTCGGGCGACTTGTCGGCGTCGCGGACGCCGGAGAGGGCCGCGTGCCGCACGCACCAGGCGACCGACAGGACGAGGCCGCCGAGCGCCCACGCCTTGGCGACGTCGGCCTGCCACGGCCGGACGGTGACGGCGAAGACTTCCCAGGTCAGGACGGCCGCGACGAACACGGTGACCATGACGCGGGTCTCCTGGCGGCGCACCGCCCACGTCGTCCAGGTCACGTACGCCACGTACGCGAACCCGATGGCGAGGAACGCCATCCACAGCGGGCTGCGCCCGACGACGAAGTGCAGCACGAGGGCCAGCGGCCAGGCGGCGGCCGCGATGACCCATGGCAGGACGTACGACGTGACCCGTTCGGGCACCCTGAACAGGGCGTATCCCCTCATGCGGGGGCTGGAGTTCGACATGTCTTCCACCGCCCCTACACCACGGAGAAGCCGCCACGGCGGCCCCCGGGACGGTTCACCGTGCGGTCCGACTCCAGCTCGTCCAGCAGGCCCTCAAACCGGCGCCACGCCTTGACGACGTCAGCCGCGCCGGCGACGCAGGAGCTGGCGAGGTGGTCCAGGTCGCGGCCGACAAGCTTCAGCGTGGCGGCCGTCTTGACCATCTGCCCCGGCGTCATCCACCCGTCCTTGGCCTGCCTCGCCTGCGCACGTGCAGCCGCCTTGAGCTGGCCTTCCGCCATCTTCGCGGACACGGCGAGGTAGTTCAGCAGCGTCCGGTACGCCTCGCAGAAGGCGTGCAGGTCGTCCTGGTTGCTCAGCTCCATGGAGCCGATGGACTGCGCGAGCTGCGCGATGCCCTGGCCGCGCGATCCGCCGGGCCGGGACGGCTGCTGACCTGCGGACTTGCTCGTCTTCTCCGCCGGTGCCGGATGCCCCTGGGAGTCCAGGCCCCGGCTGCGGAGCTGTGCGTCACTCTGTCCGTTGACCCGGCCCCGCGCGCTGAAGACGTTGTCCGGGTGGTTCTCTCCGATACGGCTCATCACCGATTCCTCGTTCCTCTTCCTGGTTCCTGGGTCCGAAAGGGCGAAAGCCCCACCAGGGTCATCCCCGGTAGGGCTTTACCTAAATCAAGCGTCTCGCGGTCAGTCCTGCGCCGCAAGTGCCTTCTCGGCCCGCTGGATCGCCTTCTTCAACGCCTCGGCCTTGACGCCCTCGTGCCCCGGCAGGGTGGGGACGATCGCGCGGACCTCGTCCCGGCTGTGTCCCGTCTCCATCAGGAACCGGACGGCGGCCGACACGCTGCTCAGCTTGTCCTCCGGGACATCGACCTTGCTGTCCCGCGCGGGGGACACGACCGGGGACACGGTGTCCCCTTCGGCCTTGATTTCCTCGGCCGTCTTGTCCAGCCGGATGCGGACCGAGGGACGCGGCTGGGACACGGCGGGGACAACGGCGCGGGTGCGGGACACGACGGCGGGGACAGGCTCGGGGACAACCGGCGCCGGGGACACGGCGATCTGTCCCTCGTCCCGGGACACGACGGCGGGGACATCCTGCGGGACAAGGGACACCGGGACAACCGGCGCCGGGGACACGGCCGGCGGAACATCCTCGTGCTCCTTGTCCCGGGACACGAGGGACAGCGCCCAGTCGTGCCGCGCCTCGATGTCCGCCAGCGATCCGACCGACTTGCGCCGGACGACCCGGGCGACGATGGCCGCCTCCGCCTTCGCGGCCTCGTCCGCGTCCAGCCCGTGGCGGGCGGCGTCGATGGCGGCGGCGAGCTTCGCGGCCCGGCGGCGGTGCCGGATGCTGTCGGGCTTGGCGGCGGCCACGGCGTCGGCGAGGTCCACCGCGCGGTCGGCGGCCCGGCTGCGGGCGATGGCAGCGGAGTCGGCGCCGCGCCGGCCGATGCCCAGGAACGCGGTCAGCCGCTCCCTCAGCTCCCGCAGGGCGGACGCCAGCAGGCCGGTGGACTTCTCGCCGGACATCCGCAGCTCAAGGCCCAGGAGCAGGTGCAGCAGCACGGCCAGGAGGACGGGTCCGAGGACGACACGGACCGGGCCGCCGACGCTGCCGGACACCTGGAAGGCGGGGATGGCCTGCACGAGGACGGCCGCGTAGGCCAGGTACGCCGGGCCCTTGGTGCGGGTGGCCCACGCGTACACCGTGAGCGCGATGATGGCCGCCTCGGCGACCCCGCACAGGATCATGCGCTCCGTCTCGTTGGTGATCTGGAGCGCCGTCTCCAGGAAGCGGTACGAGGTGTCGGCCGACATGGCCAGGGACAACGCGGCCGGGACAAGCAGGCCGCAGGTGGCTGCCCGGGTACGGGACATGCGGGACATGGTCTGTCCTCTCTTCCTTGGTCACAGTTCCTTGGTCGGTGCTGATTTCTCTAAATCATCGTACACGCTATCTGTCCCCGTGTCCCCTGTCCCGGCGGACTTTTGTCCCGGGACGTGTCCCCGAGGGGACAGTGATGGCTGTCCCTGTCCCGTGTCCCGTGTCCCGGGCGGGACACCGGCCCGCTGTCCCCTCGGGGACAAGGGACAGCCGGGACACGACGAAGCCCCTGCGGGACAACCGCAGGGGCCCGATGTCCCTTGTCCCTGTCCTGTCGTCAGGTGTCGCCGCTGTCCCGCCACGCGTCCCCGTCCGGGACGTCCCGGCACGGGCGGAACGGGTCCGGGCCGGCGCACGGGTGCTGCGGGCGGAAGGGGTCGGTGCTTCCCGCCGCCAGGTCCCGCGCCTCGGCCTCCGTGACGACCTCGCTGAACCAGAAGTCGGTGATCTCGATGTCCCGCAGCTCGACGCCGTGGTCCCGGGACAGGTCGCGGACGGCCGCCGCGCGCAGCCGCACCTCGTCGCACCGGCCGAGCGACCACGCCGTTCCGTCCAGCACCCGCGTCTTTCCCCGGAGGACGGCTGTCCCGCCGTAGACGTATCCGAACTTCAGTCGCCCGGTCATCGCAGAATCTCCGATCCGGGCGCGACGGTCCAGGTGCGGACGCCCGCACGGGCGACGGCCCGCAGGTCGCCGACCCCCTGGAGAACGATCAGGTGGTCCGTCACCCATGCGGCCGGGCGGTCGGCCGCCGAGGCGAGGTCTGTGAATCGGTCAGCGGTGAACTCCCGCACGCCCCCGTCGTGCAGGTCCCGGATGCGCTGCCGTACGGCGTCGGCGAGCGCGGGAGCTGGTCTTGTCGTGGCTGTGGTGGTCGGCACGACGTCTCCGTTTCCGTGTTCAGGTGTGAAGGGTCAGGCCCTTGCCGGCGGTGTGCGACCCGTGGACGTTCCATATCCACGTCCGAGCGTTGATGTGCTCGAATGTGGCCCCGTGGTCCAGTAGTCGCACCAGATAATCCTCGTCCTCGCCACGGTAGCGGCGGCCGACCCCCTCCGTCATCACTTCCTGACCTGGACGAAAGCCGCCTATGGCGCGAACCTGCTCGGTGCGCACCAGGTGGGTCATCGGGATGAACGATCCGAACCGGCGCAGGTGCGCCTCCTGTTCGGGCCCGAAACGCACGCCCCACGGCAAGCGCCACTGACCCTGGACGGACACGGCCGTCGGGTCCGTGCCGCCGCGCACCACCGGCGCCGGGTAGACGAGGTCCGGTCGCTCGCGGGACTGCTCCATCACCCTCATGCACGCCATGAGGTGGTTGGGTTTCAGCTCGTCGTCGTCGTCGAGCCAGGCCACGACGTCCGTGGTGACCCGCTCCAGCGCCCGGTTGCGCGCCTGGTCGGCCCCGGTGCGCAGGCTGTCGCGTTCGACGACGACCTGGTCCGGCCGGCGCCGCTGTGCCCGCACGGAGGCGAGCGCGCGTTCCATCATGGCCTCGCGGCCGGGGATCGTGGGGACGACGACGGCGACGGTCAGGCGGGGCACGGTGGTGTCTCCTCTCCGTCGGCCGGCGGGCTCCAGCGCATGGCGCCGTCGGCGTCGTACCCGGATATGGGCGGGTCCACCTGCATGTTCGCCAGGGACCGGCTCATCTCCCGCCCGGCCCGCTGGACGATCGGGGTCATCCGGGCCGCGTTCTCCCGGATCCGCTGGAAGTTGCGGGAGACCTCGTCCAGGTGTGCGCGCAGTAGTTCGGGGTCCACGTGGACACGGGCGAAGGCGATGCCCGCCGGTGTCGCAGGATCGAGCCCGACAACCACGGAGCCCGCTCCCTGACCCTCGTGGTCAAGCGCGGGCTCCCGGTCAGCGGGTGTCCGGTCCGATGGCATCAAGCCTCCTTGGTGGCCACCCACAGGGCGTCCTTGTCGGCCTGCGACGTCTCGGAGCGGACCATCTCCGCCAGTCCGTCCCGGCGCAGCCGGTCCAGGGACAGGTAGGCGCGGGACTTGTTCAGGCCCATCGCTTCGGCGATGTCGTTGCGGGCCAGTCCGTTCGGGTTCTCCTTGAGCATCCGCAGGACGGCGGCGTCCCGCTCGATGGTCTCCTGCGGCCTCGGGCGTCCCCGCTGGGGGCGCTGCGCGGTCATGGTCATGATTCCTTCCTCCTCGGTCACTGCACGGGGTTGGATGATTTACCTTAATCGGTATTCCCGGCCCTGTCACGCTCCAACCCCCGAGGAGGTCATCAGACCGGTGGAGCGGCCAGCGCGCACGCCGCGTCCCGTCCATCGGTCCGGCGCCGACGACAACGGCCCGCCGGACGGGTTGTCCGACAGGCCGGCAGTGCCGTTCCTCAGTTCCAGGTGCTCCCGCGCCGAGCGGCTACTTCACCGCACGGTGCGTCCACGCATCGCGCATCCCCGGGTCGAACGATGCGGCCTGCGACATGGCGCGTGACGCCGGCATGGTGAGCGACGCGCGGTCGCCCCGGCGGGTGGTCAGCTTCTCCAGCACCTCGTCCCCGGTGACCAGGCCCTCCCAGTCGATGAAGTCCTGCTCACCGGGGACGGCGGAGGCGCCGCGCTTGACGACCAGGTACGGCAGCGGCTCGGGGTTGCCCTCTTCGGTGTCGACGGCGAAAATGCGGATCTCCGTCCACCGGCAGGTCGAGCAGTGGGTGCGCGGCGGGGCGAACTCGGTCCCCGGGTGGTTCTGGTGGTGAGGGCGGAAGCTGGAGCCGAGGCCCAGCAGATCTCCGGTGATGGTGATCGACCGGCCGTGCTGATCGGTGATCGTCCAGGTGCCCGGCTTGCCGACGGACCCCATTCCGGGCAGGGGTGTGGGGCTTGACATGGTCTCGTCTCCTCAGTCCGTGGTCCTGTCCCCGAGCGTACCCGTCAAGGCACTTGGTCCACCGCCCGGGTTCCGGCCGTCTCTTCGCAGGTCCGGCGGGGCGTGGCGGCCCAGCGTAGCGGGCATACCTGATTTAACAAAATGACTCAAGGGGCGGAGGACCAAGGAATGCGGATCATGGGGTTGGATCTGTCGATGACGTGCACGGGGGTGGCCTTCCCCGACAACTCGACAGCCGTCGTCAAGCCGCGCGGCAAAGGCTACGGCCGGCTGCTCGGCATAGAGGAACGACTGTGCGCGGCGGTGCGCGTCGCCCGCCCCGACCTCGCCGTCATCGAGGACATCCGCGCCGGCCTGAAAGGCGACGCCGCCAAGGTCGTCCCGATGGTGCACGCGGTCGCCATCCTCGCACTCGGCCGGGCCGGCGTGCCGTACGTCCTCGTCAACGCGTCCACGCTGAAGTTGTACGCCACCGGCCACGGCGGGGCCGACAAGGACAACATGGCGCTGGCCGCGCTGACGTACGCCGGCCGGACGTTCCCCGGCGATCGCGGCGGCGACATGTGCGACGCCTGGTGGCTGCGCGCGGCCGGCCACGCCGCATACGGCGAGCCGGTGGTGCGGGTGCCGCAGCTCCACCTGGACGCCCTGCGAGCTGTGGCCTGGCCGCGCCTCCCGAACGGGACACCCGTGCTCACGCCGCGCCCGGCGAAACCGAAGCGGCGCCGACGTGTAGCGGCCTGACATGATGCAGGCGCGGCCACCGGCCGCGAACAAGGGAAGACCCCCGGGAGTGCCCTTCCCGGGGGTCTTCTTCATGGTGCCGTAGATCCGCTCAGTTGCCGAACGGGTCCACCGGCTGGCCGTCCCCGCCGCTGGAGGCGGTGGAGCTGTGCACCGGCATGTCCTTCGCCCGGCGCGGGTTGTCGTCGGCCTTGGTGTACTTGGCCGTGAACGCGTGGCTGGCGAACTGCGCACCCGGCGCCTTGACGCTGCGCTCCCGGCGCATCTGGATCCGGCCGCCCTGCTGCTCCGGAAGCTGGAGACCGACGGCCTGGAGCGCCTGGTACAGCGCGTTAATCTTCCCGCCGGTGACGTAGAGGACCCGCCGGCCCGAGTCGTCGGGGACCTCCACCTCCTCGTAGTCCTTGCCCTCCCAGGTGACGCCGGTCGGGTCGCCCTGGTACTCGATCACCATCATCTCGACCGGGCGGGCGGAGTCCGGGAACCGGACCTTGGACATCGGGGTGGGGCGCTTGTTCTCCCAGAACAGCAGCTCCTTGGAGACGTTGTCGGACTGCTGCGTCATCCGCCAGCTCAGGATGGTGCCGTCGATCTCGAACCCGACCTTGGGGAACTTGGCGGCGGGGACCTTGTCCCCGCCCTGGCCGCTGAGGAACGCGACGGCCTTGGCCGCTTCGGCGGTGAACGGGTCTACCTGGGTCGTCATGTCTGTGGGTCCTTTGGTTTCTTGGGTGACTGGGTGCCCCGCCGGTTGCGGGGAGGGGAGCCAGTGGCATCCGGCTCCGGTGCGCGGCCGGGTCTCGAACCCGGATCTTCGAGGGATTGCCGGTACGGGGTGACCGGGGCCCTTGTGCTCTGAGCCAGTTGAGCTACCGCGCGACCAGCGTTTTACGGCCGCCGCCAGACCCCGAGCCGACCGCCGGTGTTGGTGTTTCGCCCTCGGGCTACTTGCCGCACGGCTGGTTCGTCGTTGGGTCTCTCAGGGCCCCGACCAGGTATCAGCCGTATCCCTACGGCACCCGGTCCCTGGTCGGGGCGGTCTCTGTGGAGTTGGTCCGGGCGGGTCTGTGACGGTTCGTGAACTACACCCGTCCCGCCCGGAGTTGCTGTGCTCCGTACGCTTTTATGATACCCCGGGAGAGGATTTAATTAAACCCTCTTCACCCGCCGGGTTCGGCGAGTTCCCGCAGCCTGGCCTGCATGACGGTGACCAGCTCGTCCACCTCCGCCCGGGACAGGCCGGCCGCCGTCGCCTCCTGCCAGACGGCCGACGCGTCGCCCTTGGACGTGACCGCGTTCGCCTTCTCCCGCAAGGTCGGAGGCCGGACCGCCGTCCGGGACACGACGGCCTCGGGCTGCGAGCGCGACGGCGCGAACGTGTCCGCCTCGGAGACCATGACCGGGGAGGCGAGGGTGCGTACGTTGCGCCAGGCCCGCACCCGCTCGCACAGCACGGCCGCGTTCCAGCCGGACTCCAGGTCGATGCCGTAGACCGCCGGCTCCTTCTTCTCCGACTCGTCCACCGACTTGTCCACCGGCAGGTGCACGACGATGCCCGCGTCCGTGCGGACCTTCGTGCCCGGCTTGTCGAACCTGCTCAACGGGTCCGGGTGCCACACCTCGTCGTGCCGGTCCCACACACCGGACGTGTTGATGCCCTGCGCGTACGTTCCGAGCTGGATGGCGATCTCCTGCCACCCGTAGTCGAGATCCCGCCCGGTCTTCTTGTCGCCAATGACGTACTCACCGGGCGCCAGCCGGACCTCGGCTCGGCCGATCTTCAGCGTGAGCGGCTTGGTGACCTTGTAGCAGTTGTCCGAGGTCCCGGCGACGCCGTACTGCTTGACGACCGTCGTGAACTCGATGAGGTGCGGGACCGGCTCCAGGCCCGTCTCCTCCAGCAGCCTGATGTACGTCTCGACGTCGTCCCGGCAGTCCGGCGGCACCTGGTCCAGGATGCTGCGCGGCCCGCCCGGCGAGTGCCAGGCCCGGTCGGCCATCTCCGTGAAGGAGTGCATCGACGTGCCCAGGTTGGCCGCAACCTTGTCCCCGGCCGCCGTCTTCAGCTCCGCCGTCAGCTCGTCCAGCAGCTTCTTATCGGCGCGCACGTGCTTGCCGTGAGCCCGCTTGACGATGTCCGGGCGCATCGTCGCCCCGATCAGCGCCATGCGCAGGCCCCACTGGGACAGGGCGTACGTGTCGCTGATCGACTTGGCGAACGTCGTCGCCCGGGTCCACGCCTGCTCCTTGCCGGTGTCCGGGTGCGGGATCAGGTAGCGGCCGTACCGGTCGCGCTTGGTCTCCTTCTCCCCGTGCGCGCCGGACCCGCCCGCGAGGAACTGCGCGGCGGCTGCCGCCTGGTCGCCCTGCGCCCCGGTCGACGCCGGGGTCGCCGGCCTGCCGCCGCTGAGGAACGCCGCCGCTGCCGTTGCCTGGTCAGTCGCCACCGCAGCACTCCCGCCCCTGCCAGCCGCCCGAGCCGTCGGCGCGGATGATGTCACCGATTCCGATTGGGGCGAAACAGGTGCACTCGCCCCCGTACGCTGCGGGGAACCAGGGGCCAGGGCTGTCGGCGTAGTCGTCCTCGTCGAACTCGTTGCTGAGGAAGCGGGCCGCTGCTGCGGCATCGTCTCGTCCGCGCATTCCGTGGTCTCCTGTTCCTTGGGTCCGGCGGCGATCCGCTCCACCACCTCGTCGGGGTTCTTCAGCTCACCTGTACGCCCGGCGTGCGGGCCGTTGTCCACGACGATGGCCTCCACCACGCCGTAGCCCGCGCTGGTCACGCGCATGGCGGTGCCGCGCCGGGCGAAGACGTCGCCGTGCTCCAGGTCGCCGACGCGCACGGAGCCGGTAGCTGCTCGGACGGCCGCCGCATCGCGGCGCACCTGACCCATCACGTCCCGGGGGTCCAGGTCGGGGCCGGCCGCCTCGTCACCTCCGGAGTCCACGGCGCCGCAGAGCGCGCACCGGAAAACCAGCCCTTCCCCGTCGTCCTCCACAGGATCGTTCTCAGTGAACCCGTCGGGGTGTGTACACGGCGTCCCGCAGGCGACGCACACCAGCCGGTCGTCCTCCACGCCGAACACGGCGTCGTGGTGCTCGCAGCGCCGGCCGTCCTCGGTCCGGCCCGCAGGAAGCTTGCGCGCCAGCAGCTCCCGCTCGCAGTCGTCACACGCGACGACACCGTGCCGGACGTCCGTACCGCAGCCGGGGCACCGGTGGTCGTCGGTGCCGCACTTGCCGCACGCCGGATCGAACCCCTTGGGGCGGTCGGTTCGGGGGGTGTCGTCGGGGCCCTTCGCGGCTGCCATGAACCGCTCCGCCTCGGCGCGCATGTCGTCGTCCATCACGTCCAGGACGGTTCCGACGCCGGACGTCTCCCGGGCCAGGGCCTCCGTCAGCGGCGCGGCCGTGAACTGGTCGGCCATCGTCGGCTGCGTCACGGACTCCGGGGACACGCCCCACGGGGCTTCGCCCCGGCCCTGCGCCTCGGCCATCGCGTCCAGCTCGCCGTCGGAGACCGGGTTCCCGGCCGCGCCGTAACAGCCGTAACACTGGCCGGCCGGAACGTGCCCGCAGTCGACGGCCAGCGAGGCGACGAGGCCGTCCGTCGTACCGACCATGTCCGGGTACGTGCCGAGCGGGAAGTCGCTGCCGCCGGGACAGGGCCGGGGCGTCTGCTCGGGGGTGAGGTGGCTGCGCACCCGTCCGTTGCCGGTCAGCTCCACCGGGTGCTTGCACAGGCGGCACTGACTCCCTCCGGTCGTCAGGGCCTCGGCCGCGCCGGCCGGCTTCTCCCCGGCGCCCTTGCACTTGTTGGACGTGTGCGGCTCCGGATTGGCCTGCCAGTCGGGGTTGTTGGTGGTGTGGTGGCGGACCGTGCCGTCCGCGTTGACGCTGCACTCCTTGCCGCACACGGCGCACGGTGCGCGCTCGGGGGTCGACTGAGTCATGGGCGTACCTTCCTGGTTCCTTGGTCAATGGCCTAACGGCCAGGTGGGGAGGGCCGCCGCAGCCCTCCCGGGTGGGTCAGCGGCCGATGCGCGGGCCGCCGTGCTGCACCAGGCGGATCACGGCGTTGGTGTAGGCGTCGGTCCGGGCGAGGTTGCCCAGCAGCTTGTACGCCCCGGCGTCGAGTGCGTTCAGGTCAACGGCGGGCAGGTACGCCGCCGCGTGGGCGATGCGCCGCCGCTCGTTCTCGACGGCCAGCTCCTCCGCGCCACAGTCGCAGAACGACCCGCTGTGCCCGAACATCCCGTCGTCCGCGTACTCGAATCGGTGGATGTGCGGCTGCTCGGCGGGCTCGGCGAACGGGTTCTTCGGCTCCTGCGCCTGCTTCCCGTCGGCCTCGGTGCAGGCTCCGGAGTAGTGGCGCCCGAAGGTCTCCACCGTCCGTCGGATCGCCGTCAGCGCATCCTCGTCGGCCTCGGTCCACTCGGCCGCCTCGCTCAGCGTCTTCAACGCCAGGGCGATCTCCTCGCGGACGGCCGCCCGCAGCCTCGTCTCGTCGCTCATTCCGTGGTCCTCGTTCCTGTCGATTTAGCTAAATCATACCTGGTTGTCGCGCGGCATGAAAGGGTCCAGCTTGCGGGAGGCGACGGTGACGGCGAACAGGTCCGAGGCGAGGCCGGCCCGGATGCCGTCGGGCACGGTGTGTCCGGCGTACCGCAGCAGGCCGATCAGCTTCGGGGACGCCGGCTTCTTCCTCCACGCCGCCGACTTGGTCATGTTCAGCGCGCTGCGGTCGGTGGCCTCCGTCTCCGCCCACGCCATGGCGATGCCGAGGTCCAGGCCCTCGTGCAGCCGCTCCCACTTCCCGCGCGGCGGCGCGTAGGCGACGTCCCACTTCTCCGCCTCGTCCCGGTTCGGCCACAGCACGATCTCGCCGTTGTCGCCGAGCGGGATGAACTGAATCCCGGCGTGGGTGCGCAGCCACGAGTAGGCGGCCGACGCCTTGAACAGGTCGACGTCCCGGTGCTTCAGCTCGAACCGCAGCGAACCGGCCGGCACCTTCGCGTCCTTCTCCGCCTCCCCGCGCTCGTAGGCTTCGGCCAGCGTCTCGCCGTCGGCCACCTCCCGGATCTGCGCCCCCGGCTCCAGGTCGACCAGCGTGCACAACGACCCGCCCTCGCCGGCCAGGATGAGCACCAGCGCATCCGTCTTCCCGGTCGCCGGCGACGGCCGCAACACCCGGCCCACCATCTGAATGAACAGAGGTTCGGACTTGGTCGGCCGGGCGATGACCGCGCAGTCGGAGAACGGGAAATCCGCGCCCTCGGTCAACACCATGCAGTTGACCAGCGTGCGCACATCACCGGTACGGAACCGGCGGTAGATGCTCAGCCGCTCGTCCCGGGGCGTGCCCCCGTGCACGTACGCCGCGTCCGGCAGCGCCTCGGCCGTCGCCCGCGCGACCTCCACCGTCGGCGTGAACACGATCGGGCTGCGCCTGTCTGCGGCGTGCTCCTCCAGCACCTTGGCGATGATCTGCGGACCGCCGGCCTCCATCATCGCGTCGCCGAGGGAACTGGACGTGTAGTCGCCTCGGGACCGCTTGACGTCCCCGAGGTGCAGGGTGTCCACGTCGATGAGCTTGGAGCGCACGTCGGTGAGGTAACCCCGGCTCATGGCCCACAGCGGGGAGCGGGTGAAGACGGCGTCCTCCCATACGTCGCCGAGGCCCTGCCCGTCACCGCGCGCCAGCGTCGCGGTGAAGCCGACGGCCCGCGTGCCGGGCATCCCGCTGTAGCAGCCGAGCGCGGCGAGGATGTTGCGGTAGCTCACACTCGCTGCGTGGTGGCATTCGTCAACGATCACCAGGCCGATCTTCCCGCACTTCTCCTGGCTGTCGATCAGCCGGTGCAGCCGCTTCTCCCGGGCGAGGGTCTGCACGGAGCAGACCATGACGTCGGCGGCGACGTTGTCCGCCGACGCCTTCACCTTGCCGGTGAACAGGCCCGGCTCGGTCTGCTTCAGCTTGTTCAGCGTCTGGTCGGCCAGCTCGTCGCGGTGCACGAGGACGACGACGCGCGTGCCCTCGGCCGCGACGTGCTCGGCCGCCATGCGGGAGAAGACGACAGTGTTGTGCGTGAGCGCGTACCCGGTGGTCACGTACAGGCGGTCCGGGGCGTCCACGCTGATGCACACGCACTCCAGGTCCGGCCCCGGGGTAATGGACTTGATCTTCTTCACAGGGTCGAATTGCTGGCCGCCCGACAGTGCTTCAGCCTTGCGTGGGACGCGAAACGGAGCAACGTCCCGGGGCAGCTTGATGTACGCCCGGTACGCGGTGCCGTGCCGCTTCTCGCCCAGGTGCGTCCAAGACGTCCGCTTCTCCGTAATCCGGCAGTACCCGCCGAGGGAGCGCACCAACTCTGCGACACCGTTCGCCAGGGCCTCACTGACGGACGTGTACTCCACGCCGTTGCCGGCGGCGCAGCCATCCGTGTCGAGCAGCCCCTGGAGGATGGCCAGACGGTCAGCCGACCCGGCGCGCAGGTACAGCTCCGGGACGAACTTGCCGGGCGCGGTGTGGCCGAGTAGTCCGAGGTCCCGGAGCGCGTTCTTCACCAGGTTGGCGGACCGGCCTACGCCGGACGCTATGCGGTAGTTGCCCATGACACCTTGGTCCCGGTACAGCGTGACCCGGTGACCGGCGGGCAGGGTGAGCAACGGGACGACATCGTGCCGGGTGTGCAAGCGCAGGTCCGTCGGCACGCTCAGGCCGCCGTCGCCGAGCAACACGCCAAGGGTGTACGGATCGAGCGGCAGTTCCCCGCCGGCGCGGTATTCCACGGGGTGGACCACCGGCACGTACCAGACGCCTGGAGCTTCGGCCAGCTCCGACGCCGTGAGCGTCTTCCAGGCTGCGGAGCCCCGGCGCTTCGCGTCGTGTTTCATGAACCGGGTCTGCACGGTCCACAAGTGATCGGTGTCGCACCGGACAGACGTCCCGTCGGCGAACCCGACCACAACCGTGGGCCGGACACCCTGCGGGAAGACCCCGATCACCCGTACCGGCCGGCCGTCGGACCCGATCACCTCATCCCCGACGGCAAGTTCCCCCATCTTGGCCCACCCGTGCGGGGTGAGAACCGGCTCGTCCACCGGCTGCGCCTTGCCCATGCCGGTGGCCAGAACGACGGCCGGCCGCTGCATCCCGTCGGCCCACGCGGCTTGAATCGCGTCGATGCATTCGCGCTGGTACGGGCGGAGTTGCAGGGTCTCGCTCGCGGGGCTCACCGGTTCATCCCCTTCAGCAGCTTCTGCGCCTCGCCGTCCGCGCACAGCGGCGGCGGGTAGTCGTGGGTCAGGCAGGCGCCCGACGCGTCGAACTCGCAGTGCTCGGCGTCGGCCAAGGCGGTCAGCAGCGGCGCGGCCGTTTCCAACATGGAGTCCACGCCACGGCGCCAGGCGTCGTACACGCTGCGCGGGACGCCGTCGTTGCGCACGTCGTCGGGGATCGTCACGCCCCGGTACGTCGGCGCGTAGCGGTACTCCACGTACTCCCGGGCGGAGTCCACGTCCATGACAGAGCCGACGGAGTAGCCCTTGCGCTCCAGCTCCCGCGCGGTGTGCCGGGCGTCGTCCTTGGACTCCGGGTCCGACAGTTGTTCCCGGCCGTCGCCGCCCTGGAACAGCACCTGGTACTTCGTCTCGCTCATGCGGCCTTCGCTCCTTCGTGTTCGGCCACGGCGCGGCTCCACGCCTTGCGGGCCGTGTCGTCGGCGAACCTGGGGTCGGCGCCGTGGCGTGCGATCAGGTGCTCCCACAGGTCGGCGAAGTGCTCGCCCTGGTCCTCGTCCGTGCCGTCGCAGCGCACCGTCCAGAAGCAGTACGGGCAGTCGACGTGCGGGCCGGTGGAGTGGGCGGCCCGCCGGCGCGCCTCGGCGAGGGTGGCGACCAGTTCCGCGTCCGGGCCCTCGGGACGCGGGTCGAGCACGTCGGAGCCGAGCAGGTTCAGGGTTGCCGCGTAGGCGGCCTCTTCCTTGGTCATGGGTCCGTGATCCTCCCAGCGGGGTGCACAATCACCGAACCCGCACCTCACGGGGCGGGCCGCGTTGCCCCCATCGTCGCCCGGCGTCCCGGGGTTCCTTGGTCTGTGGTCGCCGGGGTCCCGTCGGGCCCCGCTGTCCGCTATCGTACCCCTCGTGTAATCGTGTGTAAACGTGGGTATCCTCGGTCCGCACGCTTACACATCGTCAAGGAGGAACAGTGGAAGGGTTTCTGACCGTCGCACAGGTGGCCGCCCGGCACGGGGTCCACACCGGCTCGGTCTACCGGTGGCTGGACGACCCGGAGGTGCCGCTGACCAAGCACAAGACGCGCAACGGCCGCGTCTGGATCTCCGAGGCCGAGTCCGAGGCGTGGCTGGCCGCGCGCAGCACACCGGTCGTCGTCGAGGTGTCGGCCGCCTCGCCGGTGCTCACCGGCGCACCGTCATGACCGGCCTGTACCAGACCGTCAAGCCGATACCGACCACCGTGCACGGGGTCACCACCCGCTCGCGGCTGGAGGCCCGGTGGATCGTGTTCTTCGAGCGCGCCGGCATCCCGTGGGAGTACGAGCCGCAGGCGTACCGCGTCGGCTCTCGCGGGTACCTCCCCGACTTCCGCATCCGGCCCCGCCGGGGCGCTGACCAGGCGTGGATGGAGATAAAGCCGCTTGCGGATAGCTTTGACGACCCACGCTGGAAGGGGCTCGTCGCCTTGACCGGCCGGATGCTGTTCACGGTGCGCGGCCTGCACCGCCTGGGCGACGTCTGCGGGCGGGACCACACCGTCCGCGTCTGGCACCCGAGCGGCATGGTCGCCGACGTCCACCGCATGTGGACCGGCCCGGAGTTCCGGACGGCGTGGGAGGCGGCCAACACCGCCCGGTTCGACCGCCGCCGCGCACCTGCCGGCCGGAAGGGGAGGAGAACGTAAGTGCCCACGCCCCAGCAGACCAAGGAAGCACGGACCAAGGAATCGAGGAAGCCACGATGACCACCTACGTGGACACGAACCCGGGGCAGGTGTCACCGCACCACCTGGCGGAGCTGGACGCCAGCGAGATCGCCCCCGAACACCGCGACGCACGCGGCTACGAGACCCTGTACGGCACCGACGAGGACCGCGCACGCCTGCGCGAGGAGTCCATCCCGGTGTGGGCCTGGCGCGAGGAGACCGCGTTCCCCGGCCTGCTCATCCCGATGTACCGGGTGACCGGCGAGCGCATCGGCGCGCAATTCAAGCCCGGCCAGCCGCAGCCGTGCGGTGAGAAGAAAGTGAAGTACGCGACCCCTGTCGGCACCAAGCCGCGACTGGACGTCCCGCCGCTGGTGGCGACCTCGGTACGCGGTGGCGTGGCCCCGTTGTGGATCACGGAGGGTGTGAAGAAAGCGGACTCTCTGGCGAGCAAGGGCCTCGCCGTCGTCGCCCTGTCCGGTGTCTACAACTGGCGCTCCCGGCTGGGCACCCTCGGCGACTGGGAGGACATCCCGCTCAAAGGCCGCACCGTCGTCATCTGCTTCGACGCCGACGCCAAGCACAACCGCAACGTCCTGGGCGCCATGCGCCGGCTCGGTATGTGGCTGGAGTCCAAGGGCGCCGCCGACATCCGGTACCTGATCGTCCCCGAGAAGGTGGGTGAGCAGGAAGTCAAAGGCGTGGACGACTACTTCCACGCCGGCGGCACGCTGGAGGGCTTGCGCGACGCGGCCACCACCGAGATGCCGTCCGACAACACGCGGGACGCGGCCTTCAGCGACGCTGTCCTCGCCGACACGGTGTGCTCCGAGGCACTGGACGGCTCCTACCGCTGGGCGTACGGACTGGGGTGGCTTCGCTGGGACGGCAAGGTCTGGCGTGAATGCCCTGAGCCGGTTGTGCTGGAGGAGATCCGGCAGTGGGCGCTGGCCGGGTTCCAGCGGGCGCTCGACAAGCAGCGCGCCGAGCCGAACAAGGACTACCGTCTGGAGATGGACGGCTGGCGCAGCGCGCTCTCCGCGTCCAAGCTGGGCAACCTGCTCAAGCTGTCCCGGGGCACCCTGGTCACGCATGCGGACGAGATGGACGCCGACCCGGACGCGCTCAACTGCCAGAACGGGATCGTGGACCTGCGCACCGGCGTGCTCACCCCGCACGACCCCGACCGGCTGATGACCAAGATCACCGGATGCGACTACGTCCCCGGCGCCCGGCACCCTGACTGGGACAAGGCCCTGGAGGCTGTACCCGGGGACGTGCAGGACTGGTTCCAGCTCCGCATCGGCCAGGCCGGCACCGGTCACATCCCGCCGGACGACTTGATCCTGTTGCTCCAGGGCGGCGGGTCGAACGCGAAGTCCACGGTCATGGACGCCATCGCGCGGGCGGTCGGGGAGAAGGACGGGTATCACACGGTGGTCGCCCACCGGGCCCTGCTCGGCAACGCCTCCGACAACCACCCGACCGAGATGATGGACTTCATGGGCGCCCGGCTCGCCGTGCTGGAGGAGACCCCCGAGGCGAAGAAGCTGGACGTCAACCGGGCCAAGCAGCTCGCCGGAACCAAAGCCATCAAGGCCCGCCGGATGAGGCAGGACCCCGTCACGTTCACCACCTCGCACACGCTGATCATCAACACGAACCACAAGCCGCTGGTGGAGGAGACGGACCACGGCACATGGCGCCGGCTCGCCCTGCTGCGCTTCCCGTACACGTTCAGGAAGCCGGGGGAGCCCTGCACGGGGCCGAACGACAAGCCGGCCGACATGACGCTGCGGCAGCGCCTGGCCACGGACGAGCGGGTGCCTGCGGCCGTCCTGGCGTGGGTCGTGGAGGGCGCACGCAAGTGGTACGCGGCCGGCCGCATCATGCCGCCCGTGCCGAAGCGGGTGGAGGACGACACCAGGGAGTGGCGCAAGGAATCGGATCTGATCCTGTCCTTCATCAGCGACGTGCTGACGTTCGACTGGAATTCCCACATCACCGCCCGGGAACTGCACGAGGTCTTCAACAAGTACCTCGCCGACAAGGGCCACCGGGAGTGGACGGACCGCACGTTCGTCTCCCGATTCGGAGGCCACGACGAGTGCACGCGGAACGGCGTGCAGCGGAAGAAGATCCGGGCGAAGGACGGACGGTCGACACTGTCCCCGGAGATCGCCACGGGAGTCAATTACTACGCGTGGCTGGGTGTGCGCTTCCAGGACCCGAACGGAAAAGACGAGGTCAACCCGGGGGGCGACGAGGGTGTACCGCCTGTACCCTCTTCTCCCTATGACGGTGAAATTGGCTCTCCTATAGGAGTTACCGGAGCACACGGTACAGGCGGTACAGCCTCTGAACCACCCCTGCCGGTGGACCCCTTCGGACGTGATCCGTTCGCGGAAGCGGAAGCCGATCACGTGCCTGCGGCCGTCGTCCCCGCCCCGTCCCCGGCGCCCGCTGCCGGCGGGTCCGTCGGGTTCGACCTGGAGGGCCACTCCGTCAAGCGACTGTTCACCCACAAGGACATCGGCGGGGACCCGTACGTCCGCCTGTCCGGCTACATCACCGAGGACGGCACCGAGGTGGTGGTCAACTCCCCGGAGGAGCTGATCAAGCGCCTGGAGGACGCCGACGAGCTGTACGGCCACAACCTGCTCGGATACGACCTGATGGCTCTCGCCCTCCACCACGGCGCCGACTACGACGCTCTGGCCGCCAAGACGGTCGACACCCTGCGGTGGGCGCAGACTATCGACCCGCCCGGCGCCGCGCACGAGAAGCCCTGGGCGACCAAGGGGTACTACGGCCTGGACGCGCTGGCGGCCCGGCTCGGCATGGAGGGCAAGACCGACGACCTCAAGGGCCTCGCCCTCAAGCATGCCCCGGAGGAGATCGACGGCCGCAAGCTCACCACGGAGGAGCGGCTGGAGATCGGGTTCGGCCGGATCCCCGAGGACGACCCCGAGTACCGCGCGTACTTCAGCGGCGACCTGAAGGCCACCCGGGGCGTGCGGCGCGCTCTGGGCGAGCCGTCTGACTACGTGCGGCGCGAGATGCGCGTGGCCCACATCCAGCACCGTCCGACCCTGACCGGCTGGAAGGTCGACGTCCCCGTCCTGCACGAGATGGTGAAGGCGGAAGCCGACAAGCGGCGAGAGTCGCTGGAGTGGCTGCACGAGCACTGCGGCGTCCCGCTGACCCGCTCGGTGGGCAAGGGCCGGGGAAAGAACCGCGTCTTCACCGACGAGCCGGTCAAGGCCCCGCTGTCCACCACCGAGGGCCGTGAGGCCATCATCAGGGCCTTCGCGGACCGTGGCGCCACGTCGTACCCCAAGACGGCGTCCGGGATGATCAGCCTCAACAAGGACGCGCTCGGCGAGGCGAGCTACATGCGCGGTAAGGGCGCCGGGGCCGAGACGATCCCGGCCATGCTCAACCCCAACGTGCTGAAGTTCTTCGCCGAGCGCGGGGCCGACGTGGACGCGCTGCGCGAGATGTGCGGCCACATCGTCACCGTGACCTCGTCCGTGCAGAAGTTCCAGGAGATCGCCGACCACCTTGTTGGCGACCGGGTCCACCCGCAGGTCGGCGACCTCCAGGGCTCGGGCCGGTGGGCGTACGTGCGCCCCAGCGTGACCAACATCGGCAAGCGCGGCGGCAAGGTCTATCAGCGCCGTCCGCTCATCGCCGACGACGGCCACCTGCTCATCGCGTTCGACCTCGACCAGGTCGACATGCGCGCCATCGCCGGCCACTGCCAGGACCCGGCGTACATGGCCAACTTCGCCCCCGGCGAGGACGCCCACTCGCGCATCGCCGACGCGGTGTTCGGCCGGCACGACGGCGAGTGGCGTGACAACGCCAAGCGCATCGGCCACGGCTGGAACTACGGCATGAGCGTCAAGGGCATCGCCAACTCCGGTGTCGAGCTGGAGCTGGCGCAGAAGTTCGACGACCAGATGAACGCTCAGTACCCGGTGCTGTGCGCCTGGCGCAACGAGGTCCGGGAGCGGGCGAAGGCCGGCGAGCTGCTGGACAACGGCTTCGGCCGGCTCATGCGCTGCAATCCCGACCGCGCGTGGACGCAGGCCCCGGCGCTCATGGGTCAGGGCGGTGCTCGGGACATCATGTGTGAGGCCCTGCTGCGGCTCACCGACATGCTGCCCGAGGCCCTGGAGTGGCTGCGCTGCGTCGTCCACGACGAGGTCGTCCTGAGCGTCCCCGAGCACATGGTGGAGGGCGTCAAGGAGACGGTGCTGGAGGCGTTCAGCTTCGAGTTCAAGGGCGTGCCGGTCACGGCCGGCGCGAGCAAGGCGGCCCGGTCGTGGGACGCCTGCTACGCGAAGGACTGAGTGCCGTGACCACGATCGGGACGGAGATCTGTCCGGCGTGCGGCCGGGTGGTGTGGCTGGTCCGGCTGCCCGCCGGACCCGCGTACTTCCACGGCGCGTACGGGGACAGCCTGTGCCTCGGCGAGTCGTTCGTCCGGGCCGGCGACGCCGAGGCGGTGCGCCGGATCCGGGAGCGTGGCGGCGAGCGGCTGCGTCTGGCGGCCCATCCGTAGGGTGGGCGTCGGGACGGTCCCAAGGGGTTGTCCCGGCGCCCCCGGCATGGTTTAATCAAATCATCGACTTCACGAGATGAGGGGGAAGACCGATGGACGAGCGGATCGTAGAGGGCGCCCTGGCCTCCGTGTACACCGACGGGGACTGGAAGGAGGGCACGGTGGAGCAGGTGCACCCCGGCCACACCGCGCCCCTCGGCTCCACGCCGGGCACGGTGACCGTGAAGACGTTCGGCGGCGGACGCGTCCGGGTCGAGCCGGACAGCGTGCAGATCCACGAGGGCTGACGCCCCCTCCCGGACCGGGCCGTTCGGTGATTCACCGGCGGCCCGGTTCACTGACCAAGGAACTCAGGAAGGCAGGAAGACGACATGACGACTACCGACGAGCGGCTGAAGGCATTGCGTGAGGCACTGGGCAACCTCGGCCAGGACACCCGCCACTTGAGCGACGACGAACTGCTGGCGCAGGCCCTCGGGCGCGGAGCCCGCACGGTTCCCGCGTGGGCCGCCAAGGACGCGTCCGGCCGCGTCGCAGCCCTGCGCGAGGACTACGAGCGCGCCGGTGAGGACGTGTCGGATGTGAGCGACCTGGAGCTGCTGAACCGGGAACTGAGCCGGGCGAACGCCGAATCCAACCACCACCGCAGCGCCTTCATGCTGCTGCTCCAGGACCAGGTGAAGCACGACCGGTCGGTGTACGCCGCCGCCCACCGTCAGGCCCGTGAGGCCGTGGACGCCCGGGGCGGCATGTACCTGGAGGCCATCGTCCGCCGGTCGGCCCTGCCGTTGACCGGGCTCGTCCACCGCGTCACGGAACTGCCCGAGCGCCCCGGCCCGAAGGTCGTGGAGGAACTGAAGACGGCGGCGCAGCGGGTGAAGTGGATGCTGGACGGCGTGGTCACGCGTCCGGTGCTGGACGAGGTCGCCCGGACCGACGAGGGCGTGAAGCTGGTCGACGCGCAGGCCGCCGAGATCTCCCGCCTGCGGGAGTCCATCACCATGCAGGGCCGTCGACTGCACGACGAGCACGGCGAGCGGGCGGGCCGTGCGTCTGGACGGTGCGAGTGCCCCGGCTGCGAGCTGATCCGTTCCATGGACGACGACCGCGAGACGGAGGCAGCGGCGTGAACAAGCGGGAGATCCGGCGGGAGGCCAACTTCCGGGCTGGTCTCATCCTGGAGTCCGTCATGGGCGTCGCACGGAAGACGTCGTTCGGGCTGTCCGTCACGCCGGACCACCGGGCGCCGCACGACACCCCGTCACTCAAGACGATCCGGGCCGTCATCACGGCCAACCCCGTGGAGGGATGAGCAGTGGGGCGACGAGGCGCCACGGAGGACGAGGCGCGGGAGGCCGCGCACACGCTGTCGCATCAGCCGTGGGTGCCACCGTGCACGTGGAGAGTCACCGTCCGGGACGACGGGACCGCCTACGTGCACGGCACCATGGATGATTCGGTGCCGCCCGGCGAGGACCGCGCGGCACTGGACCGGTTGAAGCACTACCTGGGCGGGTCCTTCCGGGCTGAGCGGATCAGCATGTCGCGTAGCTGGCACGGCCGGTACGGGCGGACCGAGGTCTGCGTGCTGGCGCCCTACCGGAGGGCGACGGAACCGGCACCGGCCCCGCAGCCGGCGCGGCGCAAGCCCCAGCCGCCGCCCATCACCCCGTGCCGCGAGGCTGAGCTGCTGAAGCTGGTCCGGGACCTCATCGACCCGGACCCGTGCACGTTCGACCACCACGGCTACTGCCAGGCGCACGGCTGGTTCGAAACGGACCCCGCGTGCCCGCACGGCCGAGCCAAGCGGCTGCTGGACGAGACCGAGGGAGCGGGGGACGAGACATGAGCGAGGACAAGGACCACGGCTACGGCTGGGACGACCTGCGCGAGCGACCCGCTCGGGACCTGGCCGTCGGGGACACGTTCGTGAGCCCGGCGGCGTTCTCGGCGTACGGCGTGGACGGGACCACCGGCCGGGTGTTCTGCATGTTCGGGTGGGAGGGTCCCCGGGGCACCGCGTGGACCGTGACGGCCCGGGACGGGGGCCTCGTCACGGCTCGCAGTCACGACGGCATCGAGGTGACGCAGGAACTCTCCGAGCGCGCCCGGGTGCTGGTCGTCGCCCCGCCCGAGCCGGTCGGCACCGTCCTGGTGGTCAAATCCCACCGGGCTTCCGAGCGGCTGGAGCGTGCGCTGGGACGCAAGCCGGCCATGTACTACGACCGGGCGATGAAGCGGGGCGGGACGTTCGTCGTGCTCTACGGCGACGACGTGGCCACGGCACTGGGCATCACGTCCATCGGGCGCACGCGGCTGAAGCCGGGGGACGTCGCGCTGTGCATGGGCAGCACCGTGACGGTGGACGACAACGGGCTGCGCGTCACCGGCGAGGACTCGCAGCCGGCCCGGCGTGAGGCGGACATCGCGGTCGGCCGACGAGCCCAGGAAGCGGGGAGGGCGGCGTGAGCGTCCATCTGGAGTGCGACCGCTGCGGGTTCCAGGAGCAGACGTCCAGTGTGATGCTGCTCGCCGGCCTCACCGGCCCCGGTATCCCGACGGTGCGGCCCGAGCTGCCGGACGGGTGGACCCGCCCCCGGCTGCCCAACGAGGACGGATCGGCGGACGAACGGGAGCTGTGCCCCGGCTGCAAGGCGGACCTGCTGCGGTTCATGACAGGGGCACCGGTCGTCGACGTCCGGCCGGTGGCGTCGCGCGACGGCTGACGGGTTGCCCCGCCACTCGACACGTGATTTAATTAAGTCATCAGCCGGGCGGCTGGGGAACCGACCAAGGAACGAGGAGACCATGCAGCAGAACGAATGCCCCGAGTGCGAGCACGCGGCCCACGGCGTCGAGAACGGGATGCAGGCCGACGAGTGCGAGGAGTCGTGGTGCTCCTGTGGCTCGATGGCCCGTGACGCGGCATGGCTGGTCCACAACGGACCCACGGCGACCGCCTGACGTACGTACCGACGAAGCCCCGGGACCTTCGCGGCCCGGGGCTTCGCTGCGTCCCCGGAACGATCATGGACGGTGTTGGCCATACCCTCACCGCGACCTCGGACCGAGTGAAGGGGCCGACATGGCGGCAAGCTATCTGGAGACGCGGGATGTTCCGCTGGGAGATCTGACGCCGTTTCCCGGCAACGCGCGACGGGGCGACGTCGGGCGCATCGCCGAATCCGTCGAGCGGAACGGCCAGTACCGCTCCCTGGTCGTCCGGCGCACCGGCGGCGCCCTGGTCGTCCTCGCCGGGAATCACACGCTCCAGGCACTCCAGCGTCTCGGGCACGGACAGGCACGCTGCGAGATCATCGAGTGCGACGACGCCACCGCCACGCGCATCAACCTGGTGGACAACAAATCGGCCGACGACGGCGACTATGACGCCGAAGCCCTCGAAGCCCTGCTCGCTTCCTTCGACGACGACCTGGCTGGCACCGGGTACGATCCGTACGACGTCGATTCGGTGGCCGCCGACGCGGCCGGCCCGGCCTGGGAAGCGGGCCAGACGCAGGAGCTGGAGCGGGCGAAAGAGACGCTGTCCGCCGATCCACAGGAGGCGCCGTCCGGACGTACCCTCGCCCGGCACGTCCCGCTGGACGCCATCTTCTCGAACTCCCGGTTCTTCTCCGTGACGATGGCAGGCTATGAAATGGGGTTCCAGCCTGGCGTCATCTCCACCGCCCTGGGCGCCGCACAAAAAATCCTCCGGAGGATGCCTGAGCTACGTCTGGGATTCATGGACAACGAGTGGCACGACTACAACCATGCCAAGCACGTGAAGGCCGTGGCGGAGACGAAGCCGAAATACGCGACCGTGCGCGACGTGATGACGAAGGCGCAGTGCGAGACCGCAGGCATCGAGTTCTACCCGCTGGAGCAGATCCTGGACATGGCGGCCGAGGTTGCCGAGCACGCGGACCACGTCATCGTCATCCCCAAGTACGACTGCCTGGACAAGATCCCCGATGAGTACGTGATCGGGTTCTCCGTGCCCACGTCCTACGGGGGCACACCGATGCCTGCGGAAGCCTTGGCCGGCCGGCGCGTGCACCTACTGGGCGGGTCGTGGGCCAACCAGCGCAGGTACCTCGCACTCCTCGGCGACGATGTGGTGTCTCTGGACAACAACCATCTGGGCCGCATCGCCGAGTTCGGGTCGTTCTACCTGCCCAGTGGCCAGGTGGCACGTCTGCCGGACCTGCACCCGGACATGCCCCGCACCTGGGAAGCCGCATCCATTCTGTCGCTCGCGTCGATGCGTGACGATCTGAACGCCACCTTCGCCACCCGCCTGGAACCCCTGGTCGGCGACGGAGCACCCGAACCCACACCGCAGCGCCCCGAGGAGTCTGCCGCATGACCACGTACCTGGGTCGGACCCACAACACCCCCATCGCCGCCGCAGACGTGGACGTCGTGGACGTCGCCCCGGAGACCGGCGAGGTGGAGTTCACCACTAAGGAGTTTCAGGCCGTGTGCCCGGTAACCGGGCAGCCGGACGTCTACGACCTGACGATCCGGTTCGTCCCCGACGGCCGGTCCCTGGAGTCCAAATCGCTGAAGCTCTACCTCTGGTCGTTCAGGGACCGAGGCATGTACGCCGAAGACATCGCGGCCACCGTCGCCCGGGATCTCGCAGCCGTCCTCGACCGGGCCGTGCAGGTGCGCGCCGTGCAGCGTCCGCGCGGCGGCTTGACCCTCACCGCATCCGCTCTGATCAACCCACCTGCCTGACACTCCGGAACGATCATGGTGTGATCCGGTCTTAACATCGCCGCGTCCGACGACCAGGCGAAGGGGCTGCGATGACCACGACCGTCGGGACCGAGCGGGTCCCACTGGAAGACCTCACCCCGTTCCCCGGCAACGCCCGGCGCGGCAACGTGGAGACGATCCTGGAGTCCCTGCGCGCGAACGGCCAGTACCGGCCGCTCACCGTCCGGCGCCAGGGCGAGACGCTGACCATCCTCGCCGGGAACCACACGTACCTGGCGCTGCTGCGGCACGAGGAGTCCGGGCGCGAGGACTGCCGGGACTGGGAGCTGGCCAACGACCGTCCGTGCCAGATCTGCGTGGACGTGGAGGCAGACGACCCGACGGCGCTCGCCCATCTCATCGAGTGCGACGACGCCACCGCCACGCGCATCAACCTGGTGGACAACAAGTCGGCCGACGACGGCGACTATGACCAGGAGGCTGTGGACGCATTGGTCGCCTCTCTGGACGGCGACCTCGTGGGCACCGGCTACACGCTGAGCGACGCCGAGCTGTTCACCGGACTGCCCCAGGCCGTCGAACCTCCGCCGTCCCTGGACGACCTCGCCGAGGAGTACGGCGAACCGCAGGAGACAGACCTGTGGCCGGTCATCCGGGTACGGGTCCCACCTGCGGTCCGGGACGACTTCATGCAGCTCACCGAGGACTGCGAGGACCCGCGCGACGACTCCGTCCGCTTCATGTTCCTCGTGCAGCGGGCGAAGGGTGCCGCGTGACCCCGTTGCGCTGCCTGCTGTCCTACGCCTTCTTTCGCAATGCGGATCTTGCGGAACTGGTGGCAGAGCTGCACACCCTGTACGGCGGGCCGGTGGAGATTTTCGCTGACTCGGGCGCCTTCTCCGTCGCCAGCACCGGAGCCACGGTGCGGCTGAAGGACTACGCTGCATGGCTGGAGGAGTGGTCCCCGGTCATCACCACGGCGGCGACCCTGGACGTCATCGGCGACCCGGACGCCACGCACCGCAACACGGAGGCGCTGCTGGGTGCCGGCCTGCGCGTCCTGCCCGCGTTCCACGTCGGCACCCCGTGGCCGGTGCTGGAGCGTCTGTGCAAGGCGTATCCGTACCTCGCCCTCGGCGGCATGGTCCCGCACACGAAATATCCGGACGAGGTCATGCGGTGGCTGGTCAAGGCGTTCCGCATCGGGGGCGAACACGGAACCGTCTTCCACGGCTTCGGGCAGACCCGGGCGGCGACCCTCGCGTCCCTGCCGTTCTACAGCGCCGACTCATCCACCTGGATCGTAGGTGGCCGGTACGGATCAATGGCTCTGTGGGATCCCCGGCGCGTCGTCATGATGCGCCTTCAGACAGGCGTGCCCGTGGAGGCTCGTAGGTTCGCGGCCTTGCTGCGCGAGCACGGCGCGGACCCCGCCGTCGTCGGTCGTCCAGGCTTCGCCCACACCAGTCACCGCACTGCTGAGGAGCATGAGCGCGAGTACGCCATGATGCGTGCGACGTCCATGCGCGCCTTCCATCGGCTCGGTGCGTGGCTGGGGCAGCGTCACGCCGTACCGGCCCCGCCTGGCTGGGCGTCCACCGGTACCTGCCTGTACCTGGCCTACGCGACACGGAATCAGTTGGACCTTGCCGCCCGGACCCTTGGGGGTGCCGCGTGACGTTCCGCTTCCTGATGTCGTTCCACTACGGCCGGGGCAAGGATCTCCAGACCATCGCGGACGCGGCCAGCGGGTTGCCGGTGGAGGTGTTCGCCGACTCGGGTGCCTTCTCCGCCGCCACCCTCGGCACGACGATCCGTCTCGCCGACTACGCGGCCTGGCTCAAAGACTGGCAGGGGCTCATCACCACGGCGGCCACCCTGGACGTCATCGGCGACCCGGACGCCACACACCGCAACACGCTCGCGCTGGAGGATATGGGCCTGCGGGTCCTGCCGGTCTTTCACACCGGGTCCCCGTGGGACCGGCTGGAGAAGCTGTGCGCTCGGTACCCGTACGTCGCCCTGGGTGGCATGGTGCCGTATGCCCGGATGTACGGAGAGGTCATGAGGTGGCTGGTGCGGTGCTTCCGCATCGGGGCCGAGCACGGGACCGTCTTCCACGGGTTCGGACAGACCAATGTCACCGCCATGGCGTCGCTACCGTTCTACTCCGTCGACTCGTCCACCTGGTCCCTAGGTGCCCGGTTCGGGTCCCTGCGTCTGTGGGACGAGCGGTCAGCCTGTATCCGGCAGCTCTATGTGGGCCGACCATCCGAGGCTCGCAAGAACGCTCGGCTGCTGCGCGCATACGGCGTAGACCCGGACGACATCGCCCGACCAGGCTTCGCGCTCAAGGCGGGCAAGACGTCCGAGCAGTTCTACCGCGAGGATCGAACGTTGCGTGGCACTCCCGCCGTCACCTTCCACCGGCTCGGGCAGTGGCTCCAGCACCGGCACGACGTCGCCCCGCCGCCCGGCTGGACCTCCCGGGGCACCTGCCTGTTCCTCGCCGATACGTCCACGGCCAACTTCACCCCGGCGGCCGAGGCCATCGCCACCGACCTACGGAAGGACACTCCGTGACCAAACCTCTCGCCGTGCTCTCGTTCTCCGGAGGCATGGACTCGACCACCCTCGCCGCACACTACGCGGCCAAGGGCTACGACCTGCTGCTGTTGTCGTTCGACTACGGTCAGCGCCACCGGCGGCGCGAGCTGGAAGCGGCGGCAGGGATCGCCGGGTACCTGGGTGCGGAGCACCACGTCGTGGACCTGTCGTCCGTCGCTCCGCTGCTGCCCGGCACCGCTCTGACCGACCCGGACGTGGACGTGCCGGACGGGCACTACGCCGAGGAGTCAATGAAGTCGACCGTCGTGCCCAACCGCAACGCGATTATGGCGTCCATCGCCCTCGGCGCCGCCTCGGCCCGGGGCGCGGAGCTGGTCGGCCTCGGCGTCCATGCCGGCGACCACGCCGTCTACCCGGACTGCCGTCCCGAGTTCGTGGACGCGCTGCGGGAGCTGGCGGCCGTCGCGCTCAAGGGGATGCACGTCCCGCAGATCGGCACCCCGTTCGTCGGCATGACGAAGATGGAGATAGCGGCCCTCGCGGACCGCATCGGCGCCCCGGTGGCCATGTCCTGGTCCTGCTACAAGGGCGGAGCCGTGCACTGCGGCACTTGCGGGACGTGCACCGAAAGGAAAGAGGCGTTCGCGGACGCCCAACTCACCGACCCGACGGAGTACGCGGCGTGAACAGTGTGACAGTACGGCACAACTTCGAGACGGCGCACCGGCTGCCCGAGCTGGGCGGCAAGTGCTTCAACCTGCACGGCCACTCCTGGTGGGCTGAGATCACCGTGGCGGCGCCTGCGCTCAACGACGCGGGCATTGTCGTGGAGTTCGGTGCGTTCAAGCGCGCCGTGCGCGAGTGGATCGACCACCACCTGGACCATGGCGCGATGCTCGGCACCCGCGACCCGCTGCTGCCGGTGCTGCGCTCGGCAGGCTCCAAGACGTTCGAGTTCGAGGACGCCTGGCCCACCGTGGAGGCGACGGCGGAACTGCTGGCGTCCGTTGCTTCGGGGATCCTCGCCACGGTGGAGCACGCCGAGGGGGCCCGCGTGGTGAGCGTGGGCGTGCGGGAGACGGCCGTCAACGAGGCGTCGTGGACCGGGGAGCCGGTGTGAACGGCCCGGCGCCGTCCCTGGTCGTCTCGGAGATCTTCGGTCCGACGGTGTCAGGGGAGGGCCCGACGCTGGGCCAGCGGTGTTCCTTCCTGCGCCTGGGCGGCTGCAATCTGACGTGCACGTGGTGCGACTCGGCCTGGACGTGGGACGCCTCGCGGTTCGACCTGCGGGCGGAGCTGCACCGCATGGACGCGGATGACGTCGTGGACCGGCTGCTGGCCACCGGCGTGCGGTTCGTCATCGTCTCCGGGGGCGAACCCCTGCTCCAGCAACGCTACGACGGCTGGGGCGCCGTCCTGCGCGGCCTGACCGGCGCCGGGGTGCGGGTGGAGGCGGAGACGAACGGCACGGTGGAGCCGACCGAGGAGACGGCGCGGCTGCTGAGCCGGTTCGTCGTCTCGCCGAAGCTCGCGCACTCCGGGGTCGCTGAGGACCGCAGGATCAACGGTCCTGCGCTCAAGGCACTCGCCGCCACGGGGAAGGCGGCGTTCAAGTTCGTCTGCCGGGACGCGGACGACGTCGCCGAGGTCGCGGCCCTGACCGCCGCGCACGGCATCCCGGCCCGCCGGGTGTGGGTCATGCCCGAGGGCACCGACTCCGCCACCCTGGCCGGCCGGCTGTCCGTCATCGCCGACCCGGCGGTGGCGGCCGGATTCAACGTGACCACGCGTCTGCACGTGCACGCGTGGGGAGATGCGAGGGGCCGATGAGTACCGCACATGAGATGTTCGTCAGCGGTCTGCGGACCTGGTTCGCCGGCCGGGGCCTGGACCCCGATTCCGAGGCGTTGACCGGCACGCCGGACCGGATGCTGCGGGCGCTGGAGGAGTTCACCGGCGGGTACGCGCAGGACGCCGGCGCACTACTGGAGCGGACGTTCGACGTGGACCGAGGCCCAGGCCCCATCGCGGTGACCGGGGTGGAGTTCACATCCGTCTGCGAGCATCACCTGTTGCCGTTCACTGGCACGGCGGACATCGCCTACCTGCCCGCTCCGGGCGCGCGGGTGGCGGGCCTGTCCAAACTGCCCCGCGTCCTGGACGTGTACGCCCGGCGGCTCCAGACGCAGGAACAGCTCACACGGCAGGTCACCGACGCGCTGACCAAGCATCTGGACGTCCTCGGCTCCGCCTGTGTCATCCGCTCCGAGCACGGGTGCCTGGCCCACCGGGGCGCGAGGAAGCCAGGCGCCGTGATGGTCACCGCGTCGTATACCGGGGTGTACCTAGAAGACCCGCAGGCACGAGCGGACCTGTTCGACCTCATCGGGACGCCGTCGCGGGGTGCCCGGCGCGGCTGGTGAGCGGCGTTAACCGTTAGGGAGGCTAAGGAATATGGCGAAGGGTGATCCGCCGAGCCACCAGCCGAGCCATCGGGCGATGGTGGCTCAGCGCCGGGCCCGGGCCATCGAGCTGAAGAACCGTGGCCTGTCCTGGCAGCAGGTCGCCGAACAGATGGCCCCGCACTACCTGGACGGCGACGGCCAACCATCGGCGGCGGCGGCGTGCGTGGACGTCTCCCGCGCGCTGAAGCAGGCCAACAAGGACCTGGCCATGGGGCTGGAGGAGTACCGCGAGGCGGCGCGGATGCGGCTGGACGGCCTGCGCCGCCAGGTCCACGCGGTCCTCGCCCGCCCCCACTACGTGCTGCACGCGGGGCAGATCGTCCGTGACGACGACGGCCAGCCTCTACGGGACGACGGCGTGATCCTCGCGTGCATCGACCGGCTCCAGCGCATCGAGGAACGCCAGGCGAAAATCGACGGCACGGACGCGTCCGAGAAGCTGACCATCGCGCTCGACCGCCGGGTGGAGGAGGAGACGACCGTGGTCGTGGAGGCGATCCTGGCCGGCGCCAACGCTGTGGAGATGGAGCCGGCGCAGCGGCAACGGATGCTGGAGGCGGCCGGCGCACACCTGCGCGTGCTGGAGGGCGAGGTCGTCGGCGAGGACGAGGAGCCCGGCTGACCTGCGTCGTAGGCGCGGGGGCAGTTCGGTGGCATCATCCGGGGCCCACGACGACCAGGAGGAAACCACATGGCCCTGCCCACCGACGGCTACGCCCCCACGTCCGTCACCTACATGATCGGCACCGGCAACAACCTGACGGTGACGGTGACGGTCGGCGCGAACACCGCGACACAGCGCGAGGCCGCCGAGGAGTTCCTGCCGTACCTGGAGACCGCCCTGGCCGCCCTCCGGGACGACTACCAGAACGGCACGCAGCAGACGGTGCTCTACATCGAGCGCACCTACAGCGGCGACATGCGCGGCAGCATCTAGGAGTAGCCACGCCCGCCGTCGGGTACGACACAGCGGACGGCGAGCTTCACGCCGTCCCCGTCCCTGGAACCGCCCGGCGCCGCACCGGGCGGTTCCCTCGTTTTCCAGGCCGTTCGGTGATTCCCGGGTCCGTGGCTACCCTGCCGCCACGATCACAGACCACGGAATGAGGCGTCCATGCGCGTCCTGCTCACCGGTGCGTCCGGCTTCGTCGGAAGCCACGTTCTGCGCCACCTGCTCACCATGACGGACTGGGACGTCGTCTGCCCGGTGTCCTTCCGGCACAAGGGCCTACCCGCCCGCATCGCCTCAGCGGTGTGCGACACCGACTGGTCCGAGCGCGTGGACGTCGTGCACTGGGACATGCGTGCCCCGGCCGACCCGCTGACCCTGTACCGGTTCGAGGGCTGCGACGTCGTGATGAACGTCGCCTCCGAGAGCCACGTGGACCGTTCCATCGCGCACCCCGTCGACTTCGTGCAGAACAACGTGGCGCTGATGTGCAACATCCTGGAGGTCGCGCGGGCGGTCGCGCCCCGGCTGTTCCTCCAGATGTCCACCGACGAGGTCTACGGGCCCGCCTACGGCGAGCACCGGCACACCGAGTGGGAACCGGCCGTGCCGTCCAATCCGTACTCGGCGTCCAAGGCGGCGCAGGAGGCCATCGCGGTCAGCTACTGGCGCACCTACGGCGTGCCGGTCGTCATCACCAACGCGATGAACATTGTCGGCGAGATGCAGGACGCCGAGAAATTCCTGCCCACCGTCATCGGCCGGCTGCACCGGGGCCGGCGGGTCCTCGTGCACACCGCGCCCGACGGCACGCCGGGGAGCCGGTTCTACCTGCACGCGCGCAACCTCGCCGACGCCTGGCTGTACCTGACGCGGCGGTACACCGAGGACACCCCGGACGTGACCACGCTGAGCGGCGAGGTCTACCGTATCGCCGCCGGTCCGGCGCAGTACCGCGACGGCGCGTTCACCCGGCCCGAGCGGTATCACGTCGTCGGCGAGCGCGAGGTGGACAACGCCGAGCTGGTGCATCTCGTCGGCTCCGTCATGGGCCTGGACGCGTCGGCCGTGGACGACCTGATTGAGCCAGTGTCCTTCCACGCCTCACGGCCCGGCCACGATCTGCGGTACGCCCTGGACGGGGCGCGGCTCGCCGGTCTCGGCTGGACGCCGCCGGTGTCGCTGGAGAAGTCGCTGGAGACCACGGTGCGCTGGACGCTGGAGCACCCCGAATGGCTGGGGGTGTGATGCGGGCTCCGGAGACCGAACGTCTGCTCGCCGAGGTCCGGCGAGTCGTGGCCGAGGCCAGGGCCGGGGGCGTGTCCGTCCAGGCCTGCATCTTCGACGCCACCGTGGCGGCGGTCGACGGGGGCACACGGTCGTGGCCTTCGGCCGAGGCCCGGGGCATCGCCGTGGCCGCGTGCCGTGCTGTGGAGCCGCCCTCGGTCGCAGAGCTGCGGCTGCCTTCAAAACCGCCGTCGCTGGTCCAACGGTTGCGCGCCCTGGCCCGCCGGATGGTTTAGCAAAACCATGGATCGGGGATTTAACTAAATGAGTGTCCCGGCAGACCCGGCGGAGCGATCCCGGGCCGTCGCCGGTCGACAAGGACCCCGGGTCAGTGGACGTGACCCGGGGTCCACCCAAATCTACGGAAAGGACAGCCCGGATGGATGCCGCACTTCAGCCCGTCGTCCTGACAGAGCGCCAGCGCCGGGTGCTGTGGCTGTTGTCTGTGGGCCGCCCCCGCGAGGAGATCGCCCGGGAGACGGGTGTGACAACCGTCGGGGTCAAGAGTTCCTGTAACCGCATCTACCGCCAGCTCGGGGCTGCCACGGCCGCGCAGGCCGTACGCAACGGACTGCTGGCCGGACACATCGGCCCGTATGAGGACTGCGGGTCCCTCGCCGCCTACCGCCGCCACATCAAGCGGGACGAGCCCATATGCGCGGCGTGCAAGCGCGGCAACCGTGAGCGGGCCGAGACGGAGGCCGCGCTGCGCAATCGACGAGTGACCCTGTCCGAGGCCGAGACGCGGCTGCTGCGGGCGTTCGATGCCGGCCGCACCGTGGCGCAGATCTGCGCCCGCTGGAACGTCCCCCAGAAGGTCGTCAAGGAACTCACCGCGTCCGCCTATGCGGCCCTCGGCGTGAGCCACCTGCCGCAGTCGGTGCGCCGCGAGGCCGCGCTGCGCGAGGCAGCCGTCCGGGGCTTGCTCCGCATGAGACTGCCGGAACAGCGCCCCGCCCGTTCCAACCCGGTCACCCTCACGGACACGCAGGTGAAGATCCTCGCGGCGCTGGAGGGCGGGGCGACCCTGTCCGAGGCGTCCCGGGAGTTGGGTATGCACCCGGGCACCCTTTCCACGCGTCTGTCCGAGGCATACCGGCGCCTGGACGTGGCGTGGATGGACAAGGGCGACCGCCGGACCGCAGCCCTGCGCAAAGCCCGTGAGCACGGCCTGCTCCCCGAACCCGCCACCGCCTGAGCCGTTTGGCCGTTTCGGGACCCGGCCGTACCGTGCCCGGCCGGAGGTGGTCACCTATGACCAAGCACCGCAGCATGTCTGTCGGCGCCGTGGTGGCGGTAGCGGCCGGCGCGGTCGTCTCGTTACTGTCCGGCGCCCCCGCCTCGGCGGCGGGCACATCGACGTGGGACCGGGTCGCACAGTGCGAGTCCGGAGGCAACTGGTCCATCAGCACCGGGAACGGCTACTACGGCGGGCTCCAGTTCAGTCCGTCCACGTGGGCCGGCTTCGGCGGCACGCGCTACGCCGCGCGAGCCGACCTCGCCACCAAGGCGCAGCAGATCGCCGTGGCGGAGAAGGTGCTCTCCGTCCAGGGCCCCGGCGCCTGGCCGGTGTGCGGCGCCCGCGCGGGACTCTCCCGGGGCGGCCCGTCGCCGGACGTCGCCGCGCAGG
>NZ_JBEORT010000041.1:0-54653 GCF_040302425.1 Streptomyces sp. NPDC126497 | reverse complement strand
GGGGCCTCGGGCCCCCGCCCGGGCGCGTACGCACCGAAGCCCCGGGCCTCGCCCTCGAGGTCGCGGGCCGGGTGGTCGCGGGAGCCGTGGTCCCGGCCCGTCGGGGGCATCGGGATCTCCGCGCCCCGGCCCACCGCACGGCGGTGGTGTGCGTCGGCGTCGTCCACGACGACGCACACCCCGGCCGGGCCCGCGCCCGCCATGACGGTCACTCCCGGTGCCCGGCGCGCGCCGAACGTCCGGACGGCGTGCGGTGCGGGGCCGGCCACCGACGGTGACCGGGCGCGTCCGCGGGCGGAAAAGCGGTTGCACGGCCCCGTTAGAATGGCTCGCATGGCCATTCTCCTCGCGCATTAGACGGCGGGAACGCCCTCAGCCGTCCACCGCCACCCCACACCCGCCCAGGAGTCTGTCCGTGATCTCCGCCTCCGGCATCGAGCTGCGCGCCGGTGCCCGCGTCCTCATCGAAAGCGCCACCTTCCGCGTCGCCAAGGGCGACCGCATCGGCCTCGTCGGCCGCAACGGCGCGGGCAAGACCACCCTCACCAAGGTCCTCGCCGGCCAGGGCATCCCCGCCGGCGGCACCGTCACCCGCTCCGGCGAGGTCGGCTACCTCCCGCAGGACCCCCGCACCGGTGACCTCGACGTCCTCGCCCGCGACCGCATCCTCTCCGCGCGCGGCCTCGACGCGCTGATCCGCAAGATGCGCGACAACGAGCAGCGCATCGCCAACGGCCAGGGCGCCACCCGGGAGAAGGCGCTCCGGCAGTACGAGCGCCAGGAGACCGAGTTCCTCACCAAGGGCGGGTACGCCGCCGAGGCCGAGGCCGCCACCATCGCCGCCGCACTGAACCTGCCCGACCGGGTGCTCGGCCAGCCCCTGCACACCCTCTCCGGCGGTCAGCGCCGCCGCGTCGAACTGGCCCGCATCCTGTTCTCCGACGCGGACACCCTGCTCCTCGACGAGCCGACCAACCACCTCGACGCCGACTCGATCGCCTGGCTGCGCGACTACCTCAAGACCTACCGCGGCGGCTTCATCGTGATCTCCCACGACGTCGACCTGGTCGAGACGGTGGTGAACAAGGTGTTCTACCTGGACGCCAACCGCGCCACCATCGACGTCTACAACATGGGCTGGAAGCTCTACCAGCAGCAGCGCGAGGCCGACGAGAAGCGCCGCCGGCGCGAGCGGCAGAACGCCGAGAAGAAGGCCGCCGCGCTCAACGCGCAGGCCGACAAGATGCGCGCCAAGGCCACCAAGACGGTCGCCGCGCAGAACATGGCCCGCCGCGCGGAGAAGCTGCTGTCCGGGCTGGAGGAGGTCCGCCAGTCCGACAAGGTCGCCAAGCTGCGCTTCCCGGAGCCCTCGCCCTGCGGCAGGACCCCGCTGATGGCCGAGGGCCTGTCGAAGTCGTACGGCTCCCTGGAGATCTTCACCGACGTCAGCCTGGCCATCGACAAGGGCTCCCGGGTCGTCATCCTCGGCCTCAACGGCGCCGGCAAGACGACCCTGCTGCGCCTCCTGGGCGGTGTCGAACAGCCCGACACCGGCGCCGTCGTCCCCGGCCACGGCCTCAAGCTCGGCTACTACGCCCAGGAGCACGAGACCCTCGACCCCGACCGCACGGTCCTGGAGAACATGCGCTCCGCCGCGCCCGACATGGACCTCGTCGAGGTCCGCAAGGTGCTCGGTTCGTTCCTGTTCTCCGGCGACGACGTGGACAAGCCGGCCGGTGTCCTCTCCGGCGGTGAGAAGACCCGTCTGGCGCTGGCGACCCTGGTGGTCTCCTCCGCCAACGTGCTGCTCCTCGACGAGCCGACCAACAACCTCGACCCGGCCAGCCGCGAGGAGATCCTCGGCGCGCTGCGCACGTACAAGGGCGCGGTCGTCCTCGTCACGCACGACGAGGGCGCCGTCGAGGCGCTCCAGCCGGAGCGGATCATCCTGCTGCCGGACGGCGTCGAGGACCTGTGGGGCGCCGACTACGCGGACCTGGTCGCCCTCGCCTGAGAGGAGCCGGGCGGGCCGTCCGAAGAGGTGATCCACCGCGTATGGATCATTCGGCCCATCGGTGATCCATCATTCGTGTGAGATCTCCTCATCACGAGGTGTGTCCTACACGCTTTTCGCGGCCGGGCCCCCGGTGAACCGGGGCTCGGCCGTCGCGCCTTTCTGACCTGCCGCTTTGTGGGAGAACCCGTTCGGGGGTACCGCCGACACACTGTGGAATGCCTTATTCCGCATGTGGGGACGTGCTCCCGTCGTCACAACCTTGTCTCACGGACCTTGCCGAATGGGTGGCCATGAGGGCCGGGAGGGGTGATCATGAGGAGACCAGAGCGCACTTCCCATGAGGAGGCACGGGTGGCCGAGACTCTGAAGAAGGGCAGCCGGGTGACCGGCGCCGCGCGCGACAAGCTCGCGGCAGACCTGAAGAAGAAGTACGACGCCGGTGCGAGCATCCGGGCGTTGGCCGAGGAGACCGGCCGCTCGTATGGCTTCGTGCACCGCATGCTCAGTGAGTCGGGCGTCACGCTGCGAGGGCGTGGCGGGGCGACACGGGGCAAGAAGGCCCCCTCGGCCTGACCCCGGGCGTCCACCGTTCCGATGGTGGCCACCCGGTCGGGCAGATGGCCGGCCGGGTGGTTACTGTGCAGTCACTTGACTGACCGCACCCATCGGAGGCGCCCCATGGCTTCGTCCGCCCAGGACCTCGGTCCCGCACTCGACAAGGACGGCGTACGGCTCACCGTCGACGACGCGATCGCCACGGTGACGCTGACCAATCCGGCCAAGCGCAACGCGCAGAGCCCCGCCCTGTGGCGCGCGCTGACCGAGGCGGGCCGGCTGCTGCCCGGCTCCGTCCGGGTCGTGGTGCTGCGCGGGGAGGGCAAGTCCTTCTCCGCCGGGCTCGACCGGCGGATGCTCTCGCCCGAGGGGATCGAGGGCGAGCCGTCGTTCGTCGACCTCGCGCGCCGTGACGACGCCGCGCTGGACGCGACCATCGCCGAGTACCAGGAGGCGTTCACCTGGTGGCGGCGCAGCGACATCGTGTCGATCGCGGCTGTCCAGGGACACGCCATCGGGGCCGGCTTCCAGCTGGCCCTCGCCTGTGACCTGCGCGTCGTCGCGGACGACGTGCAGTTCGCCATGCGCGAGACCGGCCTGGGTCTCGTCCCCGACCTGACCGGCACGCACCCCCTGGTCGGCCTCGTCGGCTACGCCCGCGCGCTGGAGATCTGCGCGACCGGGCGCTTCGTCACGGCCGAGGAGTCCGTGAACACCGGCCTCGCCAACCTCGCCGTGCCCGCGGCCGACCTGGACGCGGCGGTCCGGGACCTGGCCGCCGCCCTGCTGGCGGCCCCCCGCGACGCCGTCATCGAGACCAAGAACCTGCTCCGCGGCGCCCGGGACCGCACCTACGACGAGCAGCGCGCCGCGGAGCGCGCCGCCCAGACCCGCCGTCTCCGCGACCTGGCCGGCCTGGGCGAATAGCCCCGGTCACGCTCCCCCGCACCGCCCCGAGGGCAGTCGTGCCTCCCCGGTGCCTTCCGCTCGGGCGAAGCCGAGGGATGGGGGAGGGCGGGCACCGGGGAGGCCGGCCTCGGGGAACATCGGTGCAGCGGTTATCGGTGAGACCGATCATGGTCGGGGCGCGGGTGCGCCGACCCGGTTCTCGTACTCGCGGCGGGCCTTGCGCTGGGCCGGGACTGCGGGGAGGCCCTGGCCGCCGTCGAGAGGCTGGCAGCGGGCGAGGAGCCCTCGGTGTACGGCGGGGACGGCGCTGACGCGCAGGGTGCAGCCCTGGCCGCGCCGTACGGTCACCCCCTGGTCGAGCGCCGCACGCTCGGCGGGCTCCAACTCCGTGGTGCGGAGGTGGTTGGCGACCTTGCCCGGCATGTCGAGGGTGACCGGCAGCTCCGGGGCGGGCGCGTCTTCCTCGTTGACGGTGTGGTCGGGCAGGAGGCCGGCGACGGCCGTGCGGACGGCGCCGCGGCTGACCCGGTACGCGCGGGCGAGGGCTGCGATGGAGCGCCCTTCCAGGTACGCGGTGCGTACGTCGTCGGTCTTCGAGGCCGCCACCGCGGGGCGGCGCCCGCCCTTGTTGCCCTTGGCCCCGGCGGCGCGCAGCCCGTCGTAGGCCAGCTCGCGCTGGAGGTCGCGCTGGAGTTCGCCGGCGGCGGCGAGGGTCTGCACCATGAACTTCACGGCGGACAGCAGCTCGCCGGTGCGCGGGTGGCGAGCGGTGAGGTCCATCGCGGAGAACGCGCCGTCGTGGATGCGCAGCGCGAGACGGTCACGGTGGAGGACGTCGAGCACGTCGAGGATGTGGTCGGTGCCGCGCACGAGGCGGAGCATCTCGGAGATGTGCACGGTGTCGCCCGGCCGGGCGTAGTCGAGGAGCGCGCGGAACTTCGGCCGCTGGAGGGGGTGGAGGCGGCTGGAGGTCCCCGGTTCTTCCTCGAAGACGACCGCGTCCTCGATCCCGGCCTCGTCCAGGACGGGGTTCTGCCGGGCGGTGGACTGCTGATCGGTCGAAACCCGCTTATGGACCAGGTCCGCCACCGAAGGGCCCCTTCCGTACGGAGGATCGGACCCCGTCTGTCGCCGAACCCTGTCAGCGATCACCAACGGATCCGATGGGATTCCCGCTGCCGCGAACCCCCGGATCGCACGGGCTCATTGGACGCGCCTGCCCCCTGTCGGCAAACGACCGTTTGCCGACAGGGGGGCGAGGCTTGATCCGGCCGTTCGGCCCTCGTGGAGTCCGGGCACGCCCTCGTCCGCCACGCGGGCCTTGTGTATGCACATTGATCTGTGCGGTTCTACGCGTCTTGCCGTGCGGATGCGGGCACGGGTGCGGCAGCTTGGGGCTTGGGTGCGGTGGGTTCGGGCAGGACGCGGAAGAGGAGCCAGCTCAGGGCGGGCATGGCGATCAGGGGGGTGAGGGCGGTCTTCAGGGAGGTGGTGTCGGCGAGGTGTCCCAGCAGGGGGCTGATGAGGCCGCCGATGCTGACGGTGAGGCCGAGGGTGACGCCGCTGGCGGTACCGATGTGGGAGGGCAGGTAGTCCTGGCCGAGGGTGACCTGGAGGGAGAAGGGGACGTACAGGCCGGCTGAGGTGAGGGCCACGAAGAGGAACATGGCCGGGCCGGGTGCGTAGACCACTCCGGTGACGGCGGCGATGGAGAGCAGGTAGGACCAGCGCGAGACGCGGACGCGGTCGTAGCGGTTGGCCAGCGATCCGCCCACGACCGAGCCGACGGCACCGCCCAGGAACAGCAGGAACAGGGCGACGGTGCCCGCGGTGGTGCTGCCCTGCATGCGCTGCTGGGCGTAGAGGGAGATGAAGGTGCTCAGGCCGGTGAAGACGATGGAACGGAAGACGACCGCCAGGGACAGCTTCATGAACGACGCCACATCATCGGCGCCCCGCGGCGTCTCGGTCTTGGCCGTCCCGGCCTCGGGCCGGGCGAGCATCCGGAGCACGGGCACGCACAGGGCGGCGCCGGCGAGCGCCGGGAGGACGAGGACGGGTGTCCAGTGCAAAGAGCCGTGTCCGATCGCGGCCGCGACCATGAGCGGGGCGAGCGCGAAGCCGATGTTGCCGCCGAGGGAGAACCAGCCCATCGCGCTGTGACTGCCCGCGCTGGCCAGCCGGGCTACGCGGGCCGACTCCGGGTGGTAGGCGGCCACGCCGATGCCGGAGACGGCGACGAAGAACAGGGTGAGGCCGTAGGAGCCGCTCAGGCCGCTGAGCGCGATGCCCACCCCGCCCAGCAGGGTGCTGACCGGCAGCAGCCACGGCATCGCCCACCGGTCGGTGAGTGCGCCGAACACCGGCTGGGCCACCGATGACAGCAGGGACGCGGCCAGCACGATGCCGGAGGCGACTGCATAGGTGTAGTCCCGTTCGGCCACGAAGAACGGGATGAGTGCCGCGACGGCACCCTGGTAGATGTCGACGCAGGCGTGTCCCACGGCCAGCAGGGAGATCGATGTATTCCTTTGCACCCCACCCATCCTGGGAGAAGCACCTAGTGTCGCGCTTTCGGTAGATTGACAGATGATGCAGAAAATCCGCCACGAATCCGTTGCGCCGACCCGGACCCAGCGCCTGGTCTCCGGCGGAGAGATCGACGCGCACCGCCATGACGACCACCAGATCGTGTACGCCGGCCGGGGCGCTATCGCGGTGACCACCGACGCCGGTTCCTGGATCGCCCCCGCCACCCGCGCGCTCTGGATCCCCGCCGGCACCGTCCATCAGCACCAGGCCCACGGCGAACTCGATCTCCACCTCGTCGGCCTGCCCATCACCGACAACCCCCTCGGCCTGGACGAACCCGCCGTCCTTACCGTCAGTCCCCTCCTGCGCGAGCTCATCGTCGCCCACACCCGCGACCCCGCCGACGACAGCCCACCCCACCGTCGCCTGCGCGCTGTCATGCTCGACCAGCTCGTCCTCTCCTCTGAACAGCCCCTGCACCTGCCGGTCCCCACCGACCCCCTGCTCCGCGAACTGCACGAGATTCTGCACGCCGACGCGGCCGACAACCGTTCCCTCGACGACCTCGGACGTCAGATCGGCGCCAGCGCACGCACTCTCTCGCGCCGCCTCCGCGACGACCTCGGCCTCACGTACCCCCAGTGGCGCACCCAGATCAGGCTCCATCACGCCCTGATCCTCCTGGCCGACGGCACCCCCGTCACCACCGTCGCCCACCGCTGCGGCTGGTCATCCGCCAGCAGCTTCATCGACGTCTTCCGCCGTACCTTCGGCCATACCCCCGGTACCCGCCCCAGCACCTGACCCGGTCGGCGGACAGGGCCTAGCCCTGTGGGCGACGGCGGCGGCGATGTACTTCGTGGTCCACAGCACGATGGTGTTGAGGACCGGGCCGGGCGCGCCGAGCTGGTCCTCCATGCCGTCGCGGTACGCCTGGTGGATGGTGCCGCGCTTGCCGTGGCACACGTCCCTCGCGAGCTTGTGGCGGGACTCCTGCACGGTGAGCCGGCGGTTCATCTGCCGGCGGTAGGTGTCGTCCACCGGGTCGACCACCCGCAGCAGGTGCTCGGCCCTGGCGATCCGCCCGTACTCGGCGAACGCCGCCCCGAGCGGCGTCGGCGCCCCTCGCGTCCGAACATGCGCAGCAGGTCGTAGGCGCGGACCTGGTTGGTGACCAGGGAACCGGCGGCCTTCAGCATGTCCGGCCAGTGCGTGATCACCTTGTTCAGGCGCACGCGGTTGCGGGCCAGGTCCTCCGCCACGCCGTACGTGCCGGTGGTGACGCCGGGCATCGTGGCCCGCCAGAACCGCTGGTCGTCCAGGTCGCGGAACCGCGGGCTGAAGTTGTAGCCGAGGATCTTGAACAGGTCGAACACCATGTCGGAGTACGAGGCGTTGTCGGTCGCCACCGTCTCCGGCTTCACGCCGCCGTCGAGGTTCAGCAGGGCGTCCAGGATGTGCAGGGAGTCGCGCGGGGTACCGGGGACGACCATCTGCCCGATGCCCGCGACCTGGTCGTTGACGGCGTTGAGCCAGGTGATGCCGCGCTTGAAGCCGAAGTACTTCGGCGACGGGGCGGCGTTGACGGTGCGCACCGGCACCTGGAAGCGCAGTCCGTCCACGGAGGCGAGCAGCCCGTCACCCCAGCGGCGCACGATCGGGATGCCGGCCTGGGCGGTGATGAGAGCTGCGTTCGCCGCGGCGATGGTGCCGGCGCGCAGGCAGTACTGGTCGACGTGCACGAGCCGGGCCCGGGTCAGGGCCTCGTAGCCGGGGTTGACCACCGGGGCCAGGCCGATGTTGCACGCCTCGGACACCAGCAGCGCGACCACCGGGGTGGGCAGGTCCTTCATCCGGGTCTTGCCGTCCCCGAGGTGCACGAACGCGTCGAGGAAGCCGGTCCAGGCGTTCACCTCGAACAGCGGGTCCGGCAGGTCGGCCTTCGGGAGCATCTTCTCGACCCGCCGGCGCAGCCAGGTCAGGGACTTCGGTTCGCCGAGGGCGTCGAGCTTGTCGACGTTCAGCTTCACCCGCCCGTCGTCCTGCACCTCGATGGAGACCTTCGCCGCCGGCCCTGCTTCTTCCAGGCGTGTCGCGAGCTGCTTCCATCCGGCGTCCAGGCCCCGCGCCAGCTCCGCCAAGTGCTCGGTGGCGGGCATGTCCAGGCTCAGGGCCGCCAGGACGTCCTCCTCGACCGCGTCCCAGTCGGGCCGTACAGCAGGCAGGCGCGCGGGTTGGACCAGCGGCGCGAGGGCGAGGCGAAGACGTCGCGGTTGTTCAGGGCCCGGCGCAGCTGCTCCGGTACGCACACCACGTACGCGTCCCGGTCCACCGCGCCCTGCGGCAGAGCGGGGTTGGCATACACCGCCTCCGGACGGCCGGGGCGGCCCCGGTCAGTCGGCCGCCGTGATCAGCACGGCCACCGTGGGCCCGTCCGGGAGCACGGACGCCACCGCCGCCCGAACCTCCCGGGCCACGTCGAGAGCACGGGCGTCCGCCACGACCGCGAGGTCCACGCGCGCGTGACGGCGGGGCAGGGCCGCGCCCCGCCCCGGCTCCCCGGTCAGCCGGACCGACTGCCCCAGCACCTCCGTCAGCCGGCTCACCCCCGCCACCCCGAGCGCCGCCGCGGCGACACGCCCCGCCTCGGGGTCCCCCGGAACCGCCGGCCCGGACGCCCGCTCCCGCCGCGGCGCCGCACCCCGCCCCGGCGCCGCCTCCGGCCCGGGCTCCGCGTCCAGCAGCTCCGTCACCCGCAGATCCACCTCCGCGACGGACAGCCCGATCCCTTCCACCGCCGCTTCGGCCAGCACCGCCCGCAGACGCGCCGCCGTCACCGGTACCGGCCGCGCCGCCGCGGCCGCGAACCCGGCGGTCAGCCGCAACGCCCCCGGCGGCAGCGCGCCCGGCGGAGGCGGTACGACCGCCTCCGCCGCCTCCTGCGCGTCGACGAGCCCGATCCGCACACCGTCCAGCCGTACGTCCGGCGCCTCCCGCGCCACCGTGCGCCGCAGGACCGCCTCCGCCGCCCGCTCCGCGATCCACGCGCCGTCGCACGGCTCTCCCAGGGCCAGGATCCTGCCCAGCCCCACCCGCTGCCGCACCGCCCGAGCCCACCGGTCCGCCGTCATTCCTCCAGCCTGACGCATCCCCTGCGCGGTACCGGGCAACCGCGCATACCGTGGTCGGTGGAGGACGACCGAAGGGACGCACGGCGATGACCGACATGACCGAGGGCGGCTCGGTACGGGCCCCCGACCCGGAGAAGAACCTCCTGGAGACCGCCCCCCGCAGGGACCGGGGAACCCGGCGCGGCGGCGGTGACCCCGCGACCCGCGGCCGCACCACCATCGCCGACGGCGTGGTGGAGAAGATCGCGGGGCTGGCCGCGCGGGACGTGCTCGGCGTGCACGCCATGGGCAGCGGCCTGTCACGGACCTTCGGCGCCGTGCGCGACCGGGTGCCCGGCGGCTCGAAGTCGGCGACGCGCGGGGTGAAGGCCGAGGTCGGCGAGGTGCAGACCGCGCTCGACCTGGAGATCGTCGTCGACTACGGGGTGTCCATCGCCGACGTCGCCAGGGCCGTGCGGGAGAACGTCGTCGCGGCGGTCGAGCGGATGACCGGACTGGAGGTCGTCGAGGTCAACATCGCGGTGAGCGACGTGAAGCTGCCCGAGGAGGAGGACGAGGAGCCGGAGACCCGCATCCAGTGAGACCCGGTGAGCGGAGGAGTACACCATGAACACGGCCGTGGTCGGCATGATCGTCGGCATGGCGTTGGGATTCGCCGGATACTTCGGCGGATTCGGGGCGTTTCTGCTGGTGGCCGCCCTGGGCGCCGTCGGGTTCGTCGTCGGGCGGTTCCTCGAGGGGGACCTGGAACCCGGCGACTTCCTCCGGGCCCGTGACGAACGGCGGCGGTGACGGCGGTGGGCACGGCCGTCGAGCCCGGCCGGGGCCCGGCCGCCGTCGCGGCGGGCGAGCGCGGCGCGACCAGGATCGCCGACCGGGTGGTCGCGAAGATCGCCTCCCGGGCGGCCCGCGAGGCGATCGGCCCCCTGCCGCCGGGCGCCGCCCCCGCGCACGCCACGGTGGTCGTGCGCCACGAGGCGGTCCGGGTCCGGGTGCACGTCGAACTCGGCTACCCCGGCGACATCGGCGGCCGGTGCGCGCGGGTGCGGCGCCGGGTGGTCGACCGGGTGCGCTCCCTGACGGGGATGCACGTGCCGGAGGTCGTCGTCCTGGTGGAACGGCTGCACCTGGCGGCCGCACGGGAAGCGGCCGGGGAGCGGACCCGATGAGCGGACCCGGGGACACGGCCCCGGAGGAGGGCACGCCGCCCGCCCGGAGGCCCGGCGGACACCGGCGCCTCTGGTCGGCCCGCCGGGCCCCCGCGGGTCTGGTCGCGCTGCTGATCCTGCTGGCCGCGGGGGCGTTCCTGTACGACGTCGTCGCCGTACGGGCCCGTCGTCCCGCGCCGGGCTGGCGCCGGGAACTGGCCCGGCAGCTCGCCGGACGGCCCCTGGACGACATCTGGGTGCTGACCGGCGCCGGCGCCGCCACCGCCCTCGGGCTCTGGCTGCTGCTGCTCGCGGCGACCCCCGGCCTGCGCGCCCTGCTCCCGATGCGCCCCACGGACCCCGACGTCCGCGCGGGCCTGCACCGGGACGCCGCCGCCATGGTGCTGCGGGACCGGGCCCTGGAGGTGGCCGGGGTGCGGTCGGTGCGGGTCAGGGTGGGACGTGCCCGGGCGGACGTCCGTGCGGTGTCGCACTTCCGTGACCCGGACGACGTGCGCGCCGACCTGACCGCGGTGCTCGACGACGCGGTGGAGGGGCTGGGTCTGGCCCGGCCGCCCTCGCTGTCGCTGCGCGTACGGCGGCCCGGCCGGAAGGGGCGGTAGCGGTGCTCAAGGGTGTCAACCGGGTGCTGCTGGGGATGGCGGGGCTGGTGCTGGCCGTCCTCGGCGGATCCGTGCTGGCGATCGGGCTGGGGGCGCCGGCGCCCTCCTGGTGGCCGCACGACGGACGGCACGACGTGCTGCTGGACGACGCCGAGCGGACCCGGTGGCGGGACGAGGGCTGGTGGTGGCCGGCCGTCGTCGCCGTGCTCGCCGTCCTGGTCCTGCTCTCCCTGTGGTGGCTGCTCGCGGTGGTGCGCCGGCGACGTCCGGCCGAGGTGCCGCTCGACACCGGGGACGGCGAGGGCGCGTCACTGCGCGGGAGGGCGCTGGAACAGGCCCTCGCCGAGGAGGCGAGCCGCCTGGACGGCGTGGACCGGGCCCACGTCCTCCTCACCGGCCGCCGCAGCACCCCCAGAACGCGCGTCCTGCTCCACCTGCGGCCCCACGCCGACCCCCGGACCACCCTGCGGGCCCTGGCCGAGGGCCCCCTCGCCCACGCCCGCGACTCGGCCGGCCTCCCCGCCCTCCCCACGGAGACCCGCCTGCACGCGGTGAGACACCGCCCGGAACGAGTGACCTAGGGGCGTCGTCCGGATCCTGCCGGTCTCGCGGGGCCCGGTACCGTACCTCTGCCGCGGGCGGTCGTGCCTCCCCCCCCCCGGCGCATCGAGGGCCCGGGAGGCATCCCGTGGACGCCGGGCCGTGCGGCCTCCCCCGCCCGTACCGGCACGGCACGCCCGCCGGCCCCGGCGTCAGAACCCGTGCCGGAAACCCCCGTCCACCGGCAGCATCACGCCGGACAGGTACGACGCCGCCGGCGACAGCAGGAACGCCGCCGTACGCCCGAACTCCTCCGGCGTCCCGTACCGCCGCAGCGGAATCCGCGACTCCGCCGCCTGCCGCGTGGCCTCCGGGTCCGCGGACAACGCGTCCAGCTGCCGCACCCGGTCCGTGTCGATGCGCCCGGGCAGCAGCCCCACCACCCGGATCCCCTGCGGTCCCAGCTCGTCCGCCAGCGACTTCGCGAACCCGGCCAGCCCCGGCCGCAGGCCGTTGGAGATGGTCAGCCCGGGAATCGGCTCGTGCACCGAACCGGACAGCACGAACCCGATGACGCCCCCCGCACCCAGCTCCGCCGCGGCCGTCCGCGCCATCCGCACCGCACCCAGGAACACCGACTCGAACGCCGTCCGCCACTGCTCGTCGGTGGCGTCGGCGACGAACCCCGGCGGCGGCCCGCCCACGCTGACGAGGACGCCGTCGAAGCGCCCGAACCGCTCCCGCGCGGTGGCGATCAGCCGCTCCGGCGCTTCCGGGTCGGCGTTGTCGACGGCCACCCCCGCCGCGTCCGGACCCAGCGCGGACGCCGCCTCGGCGACGGACTCCTCCTCCCGCCCCGTGACGACCACCTTCGCACCGTCGGCGACGAGCTCCCGCGCGGCGGCGTTGCCCAGCCCGCGGGTCGCCCCGGTGACGACGTACACCCGGTCCCTCAGTCCAAGATCCATGGCCCTATCCTGCCCCCTCGTCGCCGAACAGGGCGAGAGCGGTGTTCACCAGGCCGATGTGACTGAACGCCTGCGGGAAGTTCCCCAGCAGCCGCCCGCTCACCGGGTCGTACTCCTCCGCCAGCAGCCCCACGTCGTTGGCGAGCCCCAGCAGCCGTTCGAACAGCTCGCGCGCCTCCCGGGTCCTGCCGGTCATGTGCAGGGCGTCCGCGAGCCAGAACGAGCACACCAGGAACGTGCCCTCCCGGCCGGGCAGCCCGTCGACGGCGTCGGCGTCCGGCGTGTAGCGGTGCACGAGCCCGTCCCGCCCCAGCTCCGCGTGGACCGCGTCGATGGTGCCGAGCACCCGGGGGTCGTCGGGCGGCAGGAAGCCCACCCGGGGGATCAGCAGCAGCGCCGCGTCGAGTTCGCGCGAGCCGTACGCCTGCGTGAAGGTGTTCCGCGCGGGGTCGTACCCCTTCTCGCACACCTCCCGGTGCACCTCGTCGCGCAGCTCCCGCCAGCCCTCCAGGTCCCCGTCGAGCTCCGGGGACTCCTCCAGGGCGCGCACCGCGCGGTCGGCGGCCACCCACACCATCACCTTGGAGTGCACGAAGTGCCGCCGGCCGCCGCGCACCTCCCACAGCCCCTCGTCCGGCTGCCGCCACGCCGTGCGCAGGAAGTCCAGCAGCACCGACTGCAGCGCCCACACGTCCGGCTGCACGGACAGCCCCGAACGCCGGGCCAGCGCCAGGGAGTCCACGACCTCGCCGTACACGTCCAGCTGGAGCTGGTTCACGGCGTCGTTGCCGACCCGTACCGGCGCGGCGCCGCCGAAGCCGGGCAGCCACGCCAGTTCGAACTCCGGCAGCCGCCGCTCGCCCGCGAGCCCGTACATGATCTGCAGGTCCGCCGGATCGCCCGCGACCGCGCGCAGCAGCCAGTTGCGCCAGGCCTCCGCCTCCTCCTTGTACCCGGCGGCCAGCAGCGCGTTCAGGGTCAGCGTGGAGTCGCGCAGCCAGCAGAAGCGGTAGTCCCAGTTGCGCACCCCGCCCGGCTCCTCCGGCAGCGAGGTGGTGGGCGCGGCCACGATGCCGCCGGTGGGACGGTAGGTGAGCGCCTTGAGGGTGATCAGCGACCGGACGACCGCGTCCCGGTGCGGGCCGTCGTAACGGCACCGGGCCGCCCAGGCGCGCCAGTCCGCGACGCTGTGCCGCAGCGAGGAGTACGGGTCGACCAGCGGGGGCCGCGGCTCGTGGGAGGGGTGCCAGGTGAGCACGAACGCGACCTGTTCGCCCTCCCGCACCGTGAACTCCGAGACGGTGGCCCGGTCCTCGCCCCGGGTGTCCACCTCCGGGACGCTGCGCAGCCACGCCGAGTCCGGTCCGGCCACCGCCACCCGGTGGCCGTCCGCCCGGCGCACCCACGGCACGACCGAGCCGTAGTCGAAGCGCAGCCGCAGCGTGCTGCGCACGGTCACCTCGCCCCGTACGCCCCGCACGATCCGCACCAGGTCCGGGGCGAGGTGGCGCTGCGGCATCAGGTCGGTGACCCGTACCGCTCCCCGGGGGGTCTCCCACTCGGTGTCCAGGACCAGCGTGTCCTTGCGGTAGGCACGGCGGGCGCACCGGTCGGCACCGACCGGGGCGATGCGCCAGTGCCCGTTCTCCTCGTCCCCCAGCAGCCGCGCGAAGCAGGCCGCCGAGTCGAAGCGGGGCAGGCAGAGCCAGTCGACCGAGCCGTCCGTGCCCACCAGGGCGGCGGACTGCTCGTCGCCGATGAGCGCGTAGTCCTCGATACGATGCACGGGGTGCGGGTGCCCGGCAGTCCGCCGCGGCAATCCGGGACCGTGGCCGGGGAAGCGGCGGACCGTGCTCCTCCTCGCCGGCCGGGGCCGCTACACCGCCGCCGGCTGCGCCTCCTCGGCGTCCGTCTCCCCGGCCGCCGCCCGGGCCCGCTCCCGCGCCTCGCGGCGGACCAGCACCAGCCAGCCGACCGGCACCGCCGCCGCGAACAGCCACCACTGTATGGCGTAGGCGTAGTTCAGCGCGGAGTTCTCCTCGCCGGGGTCGCCGAGCCGCTCCGGGGTGCCGTCCTTCGGCTCGGGCGCCGTCTGCGCCACATAGCCGCCGAGCACCCGGGCGCCGAGGCGCTTCGCCTCCCGCTCGCTGTTGATCAGCATGATCTGGCGGTCCGGCAGGCCCTCGAGGTCCTTGATGCCGCTCGCCTCGGTCGTCTCGTCCGGCATCAGCCGGCCCTTGATGGTGATCTCGCCGCGCGGCGGCGCGGGGATCTCGGGGAACGCGGTCCGGCCCGCCTCCGCGGGGATCCAGCCCCGGTTGACGAGCAGGACCTTCCCGTCACCGAGGACGAAGGGGGTGAGGACGTGGAAGCCGACCCGGTCGTCGGCGTTGGTGCGGCGGCGGACGACGACCTCGTCATCGGTGTCGAAGCGGCCCTCGGCGGTCACGGTGCGGTACCGCTCGGCGCGGGTCACGGCGTGCCCGGGGGAGGCCAGCCGCTCCACGGGCACCGGGTCGGCGGCCAGCGCGTCGGCGACCAGCCGGTTGCGGGCGTCGCGCTCCTCGTAGCGGTCCATCTGCCATATGCCCAGCCTGATCATCGTAGGGATGAGGAGCAGGGCGACCAGGGTGATGATCACCCATTGGCGGGACAACAGGAAGCGGTACACCCCACGACCGTACAACCCGGCCGCGGGGCGCATTCATGCGGGTACGTCCCCCGCACCCGGCCGACGCGGCGCCGTCGGTTTGCGAGCGCCCTTCCGGCGGCCGACCATGCTGTTTATGACACGTTGCGAAGTGTGCGGGAACGACTACGCGCTGGCGTTCACCGTCGAGACCCAGGACGGTGCCCGTCACGTCTTCGACTCGTTCGCCTGCGCGATCCACCGCATGGCCCCGATCTGCGAGCACTGCCGGGTGCAGATCATCGGCCAGGGCGTCGAGGCCGACGGTCACTGGTACTGCGGCGCCCACTGCGCCCGCGCGGAGGGCAGGGCGGGCATCGTCGACAAGGTGGGGTCGCCGACGTAGGGGTCCGCGCGGCCGCACCGGTGTCCCCGTCAGCCCTCCGACGCGGGTTCGACGTTCCCGAGCAGCTGGCCGAACGCGGCCTCGTCGACGACCGGAGTGCCGTACTGCCGGGCCTTGACCGCCTTGGACGTGCCCGAGTCCGGATCATTGGTGACGAGGAGACTGGTCAGCCGGGACAGGCTGGTGGCGACGTGCAGGCCCGCCTCCGTCGCGCGGTCCTCCAGCAGGTCCCGCTCGGTCGAGGTGTCCCCGGAGAACGCCACCCGCATGCCCTGCTTGAGCCGCGCGCCCGGTTCGTAGCGCCCGGGGTTGGGGTACGGGCACGCGGGCCGCCTGCGGGACGGGCGCCAACCGGCCGGCCGGTGGCCGCCCCGGTCCGCCTGCTGCCCGGTGCGGGGCCCGTCCGTCCACTCGGTCAGCGGCCGGCACTCGAGCAGCGGCAGCCGCACGCCGCCCGCCGCCGCGGCCCGCAGGCTGGGCCGGAACGCCTCCGCCAGCACGCGCGCGTCGTCCAGCGCGTGGTGCGCCCGCCGCTGGACGACACCGAAGTGCGCGGCGAGGGACTCCAGCTTGTGGTTGGGCAGCGGAAGCCTCAGCTCCTTGGAGAGGGCGATGGTGCACAGCCGCTGCTTCACCGGCGCCTCGCTCCGCGCGCGGGCGTACTCCCGGGCGATCATCTGCCAGTCGAAGACCGCGTTGTGCGCGACCAGCACCCGGCCCTCCAGCCGGGCGGCGAACTCCTCGGCGACGTCCTGGAAGAGGGGCGCCCCCTCCAGCACGTCGCTCGTCAGGCCGTGTATCCACACCGGGCCCGGGTCCCGCTCCGGATTGACCATCGTGTACCAGTGGTCCTCGACCTCGCCGCGCGCGTCCAGCCGGTAGACGGCCGCGGAGATGATGCGGTCGTCCCGGGCCAGCCCCGTGGTCTCCACGTCGACGACCGCGTACCCCTGCGGATACGCGGCCGGCCACGGGACGGGGGAGGACGCTGCGGTCGTGAGGTCATCGAGCATGGTTCACGAGGATACGGGCCGGGACCGACACCGCCGACCGACAGGTCCCCCGCGCGGCCCGCGCGTCCGGACGCCGGGAATGTCCGTACGAGTCGGGAAACCCCGTTCACCAGCGGATCGGCACCGGGAGCGCCGTCAGCAGTCCCGACACCGCGACCACCACGCCGAGTGCGTACAGCTCCGCCCGCGCGGGGGAGCACGCGGTCAGCGGGTCCTGCGCGCGGGCCAGCCGGACCCGGGCCCACAGGGCGAGGGCGGCGACCCCGGCCGTCAGGATCACCTTGGCGAGCAGGACCCGTCCGTACGCCGTGTCCGTCAGCTGCCCCAGGACCGTCTCCGGCGGCATCCGGCGCAGCGAACTGCACACGCCCGTCGCGGTGACGGCGGCGAGCAGGACGGCCGCCACGCGCGCGTAGCGCCCCAGCAGCGCGGCGCCCGCCTCCGCCCGCCGCCACAGCCGCAGGGTGCGCAGCGTGTACAGCAGGCCCCCCGCCCAGAGGGACGCGCAGACCAGGTGCACCAGGGTCAGCCCGGAGCCGACGAGCGGGCTGTGCTCGGTCGTCGGATGGGCGCGCAGCGCCTCCGCGACCATCACCGCGGCCAGCGGCCACCCCTGCGTGCCGGGACGGGCGGACGCCGCGCACAGGGCCGCCGCGAGGAAGGCGTTGACCTCCAGGAGGGCGAGTCTGCCGTCCCTGGAGCCGTAGAGGCCGCCGACGTCGATGTCGGCGAGGCCGCCGGGCACCAGGTTGCCGGTGGCCACGACGCAGGCGAGTCCGAGGGCGGCCACGAAGCCGACGGAGTTCGCCGCGGTGGACCAGCCGCGGGGCGCGGCGGGGGGAGCGCCGGGCACGGAACGCGCCAGTCGCCGCACGAACAGCTCGCCGACGGACAGGGAGAGCGCCGCGAACAGCACCGTCCGCAACAGGGCCACGCCCCCGCTGCCGGGCGCGCCGGCCTCCCCGGTGCCGTGCAGCGCGGGCGAGGGACCGAGCAGCGGTATCGACGCGCCCACCCCCACCAGCACGAGCACGGCGACGGCCCGTCCCGGCCCGCTCCGGTCCGCCCCGGCCCTGGATTCCATGAGACTCACCCCAGGATCTTCACAAGCGCGCACAGAACCGGGCAAGTCCGTGGGCGAAGGCGGCTGTTCCGTCGCGGCCGCGGGCAATGGCGCCCCCCAGTGCCCCGAGAAGGCCCGGGAGGCCCCCGGGCGGCACGGGTGGGCGCGGCGGTGTCCCGCCGGCGCCGGCGGGACGCCCCCCGCGGCCCCTCAGGCCCACCGGGCCGGATCGGCCCCCCAGCGACCGGGCGGTCGCGCCCAGTCACGGGGTCCGCCCTCGAACGTCACCGGGGGCAGCGCGTACCGCAGCCTCCCCAGCGCACTGTCCCGCTCCGCGAGCCACCGTCCGGCGGGCACGCCACCGGAGGGCCCGGCGGGCCCGGGAACCGCGCCCTCCAGCAACCACCCGGCCGTCCGCGCCAGCGCCACCCGCACCAGCCGGCTCCCGCCCTCCTCCGCCTGCTCACCGAGCGCCCGCAACACCCCCGCCGCCAGCAGGTACCCCGTGCCGTGATCGAGCGCCTGCGCCGGCAGCGCCCCCGGCCGCCCCTCCGGGGACCCCTCCACCGCCGCGATCCCCGTGGCCGCCTGCACCAGGCTGTCGAACCCCCGCCGGTCACCCCACGGCCCGTACGCGCCCCACGCCGACAGCTGCGCCACCACCACCCCCGGCCGCCGCCCGGCGAGCGCCCCGGGGGCCAGTCCGAAGCGGTCCAGGGCGCCCGGACGGTACCCCGTCACCACCACGTCCGCCGTCGCGAGCAGTTCCTCGAACACCTCCCGGCCGGCCGGGAGGTCCAGCAGCGCCGACCGCTTCCCGAAACCCGTGTCGGCGTGCTGGCCGGCGAGTTCGGGCAGCCCCGGCGGGTCCAGGCGCAGCACGTCCGCGCCGAGCAGGGCGAGCGTGCGGGTGGCGACCGGGCCCGCGATCACCCGGGTGAGGTCCAGCACCCGCAGCCCCGCCGCGGGCAGCAGCGGGTCCCGGCCCACCGGGGCGAGCACCCGCGCGGGGGCCGAGTCCAGCCGCTCGCGTTCCACCAGGGGACGCCCGGCCACCTCCGCGCCCTGCGCGTGCGCCGCCCACTCCCCGGGCGTCCGCACGGCGACGGCGAGACCCCCGGCCGCGTACACCGTCTCCTCGACCTCACGCGCGGACCGCTCCGCGAGCGCCGCGGCCACCGCGTCCGGGTCCTCCGGCACGCCCAGCGCGGACAGCAGCCGGGCCCGGTGGTGCGGGTAGTTGGCGTGCGTGCGCACCCACCCGTCGGCCGTGCGCCAGAACCGGGACAGCGGCGCGAACGTCTCCGGGGCCCGCCCGTCGACCAGCAGGTGCCGTTCGCTGACGAACGCCGTGGCCACCGCCCCGTCGTCCACCCGCACCGCCGGCACCCCGCCGCCCGTCCGCCGCGCCCCCAGCTCGGCGGCGGCCAGCGCGCACGCGCCCGCACAGGCACGCGCCGGCCCCCGCACCGGCAGCCGGGAGGGGAGCGCACCGGGCCGTTCGACGGCCGACACGCGCGCGAGGAGGGCGGGATCGCCGCCCAGGGCGGACCACACGGATGCGAGATCGGTCATGGGCGCACTATGCCGCGGAGGGGGCCGGGCGATCACGCCCGGCCCCCTCCGCCCACGCTCCGTGCGGTTACCGCGTCACCGCGTCCAGCGCGTCGGCCGTGCCCCGGCCGTAGAAGCCGTTGCGGTTCTTCGGGCCCTCGCACACCGCGTCGACCTTGCCGTCGCCGTCGATGTCGTACGGGTCCGTGCACGCGGTGGCGTCGGCCTGCGCGTAGAGCAGGGCCTTCACCAGCGCCGGCGAGGCGTACGGGTGCGTGGACTTGATCAGCGCGGCGACGCCCGCGACGTGCGGGGAGGCCATCGAGGTGCCGGCCATGTAGCCCCACGAACCGCCGGGCAGCGTGCCCAGGATCAGGCCGCTGGTGGCGGGCGCCTGAGGCGTCTGGTACTTCGTCGAGTCACCGCCGGGCGCGGCGATGTCGATCACTCCCCGGCCGTAGTTGGAGAACGACGACTTCAGCCCCTTGGCGCCGGTCGACGCGACCGTCACCACACCCGGCAGCTGGGTCGGGATGTCGAGGCACTCGGACGGGTCGACCACCCGGTCCGACGGGGTGCCGTCGTTCGGGGAGGACGGGTCGGTGATCTCGTCGGCCGCGAGGTCGTAGTTCTCGTTGCCGGCCGCGGCCACGTTCACCGCGCCCTTGCGCTCCGCGTACCGCGACGCCCGGGAGACGGCCTCGACGAGCGCCTTCTGGTCCGGGTCGTCCGTGCAGTTGAAGTACCAGGGGTCGGTGTAATAGCTGTTGTTGGTGACGTCGACCCCGTGTTCGGCAGCCCACACGAAGCCGCACACCACGGCCTCGGTGTAGAAGTAGCCGTCCGGGTTGGACACCTTGATGCCCGACACCTTCACGCCCGGGGCGACACCGGTCATGCCGACGCCGTTCTTCGCGGCGGCGATCTCACCGGCGACGTGCGTGCCGTGCGGGCTCTCCTCGGCGCTCGGCCGCCAGGCGCCGTCGCTGGTGTCCGGCTTGCCCGACACGCAGTTGACCGACGCGGCCCGGTCGAAGTTGGGCGCGATGTCGGGGTGGGTGTCGTCCACGCCGGTGTCGATGACGGCGACGGTCACCTTGTGGCTGCCCAGCGACTTCTCGTGGGCCTTGTCCGCCTTGATGGCCGGCAGGTCCCACTGCAGGCCCTGGAGCGGGTCCTGCCCCTCGGCCGCCGCGGACTCGGCCCGGGCTATCTCGGAGGAGCTGAGCGCCTTCGGGGTGCCCATGTCCGTGGTGGCCGCCGACGGCAGCGGCGCGTTGCGGGTGGCACCGGCCGACTGCACCCCGCGCACCGTGCGGATGGTCTTCGCGAAGTCGGCGTTCGACGAGTGGACGACGATGACGCCGATCTTGTCGTACGACGTCACGATCGTCCCGCCGGCCTTGCCGATCGCCTTCTTCACGTGCGCCGACGTGCCGTGTCCGCCCTTGACGTTGACCACGTAGCTGAGCGGGGCCGCGTCGGCGGAGGCCGTGGCCCGCGGCGCGTCGGCCGGGGCGGCCGTGGCCGTGGTGTGCGGCAGGAAGGCGAGTGCCGTCGCCATGGCCATCCCGGCGGGGACGACGAGCGCGCGGCGGTGGCGCGGGTGAGACGCTGTCATGGGGTCTCCAGTTCGTTCGCGGGTGCGGTGGTACGGGAGGGCGGGGAGCACGGGGCGGCGCGCGTCACTTGACGGCGCGCAGGGCGTCGACGACACCGAAGCCGTAGAAACCGTTGACCCGGCTGCCGCCCTCGCAGGTGGCGTCCTGCACGCCGTCGCCGTCCTGGTCGTACGACTCGGGACAGCCCGGGTTGTTCGCCTGGGCCTTCAGCAGCGCCTGCAGCTGGGCGGGCGTGGCCCGCGGGTGCTCGGACTTCAGCAGCGCGGCGACGCCGGCGGCGTGCGGCGAGGCCATCGAGGTGCCCTGCAGGAAGGCGTACTCGCCGTTCGGCATGGTGGACAGGATGCGGCCGTCCTTCGACGGCGTGTCCGGCAGCTGGTAGCGGCGGTCGCCGCCCGGTGCGGCGACGTCGACGACGCCCTTGCCGTACGTGGAGTAGTACGACTTCAGGTTCTGCACGCCCGTCGCGCTGACGGTGACGACGCCCGGCAGCTGGGTCGGGATGTCGTAGCACTCGCTCGGGTCGATGGTGCGCGTCCCCGGCGTGGTGTCGTTGGGGCTGGAGTCGTCGACGATCGCGTCGGAGGCCAGGTCGTGGTTGGAGTTGCCGGCCGAGGCGAGGTGCAGCGTGCCCTTCCTCTGGGCGTACAGCTGGGCGCGGTTGACCGCGTCGACGATCGCCTTCTGGTCCGGGTCGTCCATGCAGTTGTACAGCCACGGGTCGACGTAGTAGCTGTTGTTCGTGATCTCCACGCCGTGGTCGGCGGCGAACACGAACGCGCAGACGACGTTCTCCGGGTAGAACAGGCCGTTGTCCGGGTCGCTGACCTTGATGCCGGCCACCTTGACGCCGGGCGCGACACCGGCGACGCCGACGCCGTTGCGGGCCGCGGCGATCTCACCGGCCACGTGCGTGCCGTGGTAGTCCTCGTCCGTGTACGGGCGCCAGGCCCCCTCGCTGGTGTCCGCCTTGCCGCCGACGCAGTTGGCCGACTGGGCGGCGGAGAAGTTCGGGGCGAGGTCGGGGTGGGTGTCGTCGACACCGGTGTCGATGACGGCGACGGTCACCTTGCGGCTGCCCGGGTTGATCTTCGCGGCCTTGTCGGCGCCGATCGCCCGCAGGTCCCACTGGTCGGCCTCGAGCGGCTCGCTGCCGGGGGTCTCCGCCGAGGCGGACCGCGTCCGCGCGGCCTCGGCGGCGCTCAGGTAGTCGGCGGCGCCCTCGTCCGTCGTCCCGGCCGCGGTCAGCGGCGCGGTGCGGGTGGCGCCGGCGGACTGGACCCCGCGGGCCTTGCGTATCTCCTTGCCGAAGTCCGGGTTGGCCGAGTGGACGACGATCACGCCGATCCTGTCGTACGTGACGACGACCTTCCCGTCGGCCGCGGCGACCGCCCGCTTCACCGAGGCGATCGTGCGGTGGTCCGCCTTGGTGTTGACGACGTACGCCAGGGCGGGCGCGTCCGCCGCCTGCTCGACCGACACCGTCTGCGGGGCCGCCGAGGCCGCCGCCGGCAGGAAGCCGAGCGAGACGGTCAGGGAGAGCGCGACGGGCACGGCGAGGGCGAGCCGACGTCTGGAACGCAGATGAGCCATGGGGTCTCCACATCATCCGGAAACGGAACCGGCCCGAGCACGGGTGGTGTCCGGGCAGGTACATGACGGGGTGGTGCAGGGTGAAGCTATCCCGCGCTCTCGCTGGTCAGCAATGTTTCGCCGGAAACGGCTTCGGAAAACGCCATGGGAAAAGAACCGCCGGCAGTTGAACCGGTCCTCGCGTGGCGCCGTGCCCTTGGGCAGGAAGCGCGAGGACACTCACCTTCCGTCCCCACCCGAACCAACCCGCAACGCGAGGAGACTCCGTGGCCGCCGAAGCACCGCCCCCCTCGACGGAACAACGCAAACTCCCCACCCCCGAGGAGTTCACCGAGGTGCAGGAGAGCGCTGAGTTCGGTGAACTGCGCCGCTCCCACCGTTCCTTCGCCTTCCCGCTGACCATCGCCTTCATCGTCTGGTACCTGCTGTACGTCCTGCTCTCCAACTACGCGGGCGACTTCATGGGCACCAAGCTGTTCGGCCACATCAACGTCGCCTTCGTCTTCGGCGTCCTGCAGTTCCTCACCACCTTCCTCATCGCGTGGTGGTACTCCCGGCACGCCGCCGCCAAGCTCGACCCCAAGGCCGAGGCGATCAAGACCCGTATGGAGGGCGGCGCATGAGCCCCGCGATCACCCATGTCACCCTCGCCGCGAACGAGGCCAGCGAACACCGCGGGCTCATCATCACGCTGTTCGCGCTGTTCGTCCTCGCGACCCTCGGCATCACCGTCTGGGCGGGCCGGCAGACCAAGGACGCCGCCGACTTCTACGCCGGCGGGCGCCAGTTCAGCGCCTTCCAGAACGGACTCGCGGTCTCCGGCGACTACATGTCGGCCGCGTCCTTCCTCGGCATCGCGGGCGCCATCGCCCTCTTCGGCTACGACGGCTTCCTCTACTCCATCGGCTTCCTGGTCGCCTGGCTGGTCGCCCTCCTGCTGGTCGCCGAGCCCCTGCGCAACTCCGGCCGCTACACCATGGGCGACGTCCTCGCCTACCGCATGCGCCAGCGCCCCGTGCGCACCGCGGCCGGCACCTCCACCATCGTCGTGTCGATCTTCTACCTGCTGGCCCAGATGGCGGGCGCGGGCGTCCTCGTCTCGCTGCTGCTCGGCATCACCTCCGACGCCGGCAAGGTCCTCATCGTCGCCCTCGTCGGCGTCCTGATGATCGTGTACGTCTCCATCGGCGGCATGAAGGGCACCACCTGGGTCCAGATGGTCAAGGCCGTGCTGCTCATCGGCGGCACCCTCCTGATCACCTTCCTGGTGCTGCTGAAGTTCGACTTCAACATCTCCGACCTGCTGGGCAAGGCCGCCGACAACAGCGGCGCGGGCGCGGCCTTCCTGGAGCCCGGCCTGCAGTACGGCGCGAACGGCACCACCAAGCTGGACTTCATCTCCCTCGGCATCGCCCTGGTGCTCGGCACCGCCGGCCTGCCGCACATCCTGATCCGCTTCTACACGGTGCCCAACGCCAAGGCCGCCCGTAAGTCCGTGAACTGGGCCATCGGCATCATCGGCGGCTTCTACCTGATGACCATCGCGCTCGGCTTCGGCGCCGCGGCGCTCATCTCGCGGGACGAGATCATCGCCTCGAACCCGTCCGGCAACACGGCCGCCCCGCTGCTCGCCCTGCACCTGGGCGGCGTCGACTCGACCTGGGGCGCGATCCTGCTCGCCACCATCTCGGCGGTCGCCTTCGCGACGATCCTCGCCGTGGTCGCCGGACTCACCCTCGCCTCCTCGTCCTCCTTCGCGCACGACATCTACGCCAACGTCATCCGCAAGGGCCAGGCCACGGAGAAGGAGGAGATGCGGGCGGCCCGCTGGGCGACCGTCCTCATCGGCATCGTCTCCATCGCGCTCGGCGCCCTCGCCCGCGACCTGAACGTGGCCGGCCTGGTCGCCCTGGCCTTCGCGGTCGCCGCGTCCGCCAACCTGCCGACCATCCTCTACAGCCTGTTCTGGAAGCGGTTCACCACCCAGGGCGCCCTGTGGTCGATCTACGGCGGTCTCATCGTCGCCGTCGGGCTGGTGCTGTTCTCGCCCGTCGTCTCCGGCGACCCCAAGGCGATGTTCCCGGACGTCGACTTCGCCTGGTTCCCGCTGAAGAACCCGGGCATCATCTCCATCCCGTTCGGCTTCCTGATGGGCTGGCTCGGCACCGTCCTGTCCAAGGAGGAGCCGGACGCCGAGAAGTACGCGGAGCTGGAGGTCCGGTCGCTGACCGGCACCGGCGCCCACTGATCCACCCGCTCCGGACGGCCGCGTCGCACGGACCCCAGGAGGTCCCCGCGACGCGGCCGTCCGGCGTCCCGCCCCTCGCTCACGGTGGTTGTCGGCGGCGTCACGTACGCTCACGGGTACGGGACACGAGTGATCCGCGTCGAGGGAGGGGGCCCACGTGCTCATCGACACCTACGGCCGAGTGGCCACCGATCTGAGGGTCTCGCTGACCGACCGGTGCAATCTGCGCTGCACCTACTGCATGCCCGAGGAGGGCCTGCAGTGGCTGGCCAAGCCCGACCTGCTCACCGACGACGAGATCGTCCGCCTCATCGGCGTCGCCGTCACCTCCCTCGGCATCGAGGAGGTCCGCTTCACCGGCGGCGAGCCGCTGCTCCGTCCCGGCCTGGTCGGCATCGTGGAGCGCGTCGCCGCCCTGGAACCACGCCCGCAGCTCTCCCTCACCAGCAACGGCATCGGGCTCCGGCGTGTCGCGCCCGCCCTGAAGGAGGCGGGCCTGGACCGGGTCAACGTCTCCCTCGACACGCTCCGCCCGGCCGTCTTCAAGACCCTCACCCGCCGAGACCGCCACCAAGACGTCCTCGACGGCCTCCACGCGGCCCGCGAGGCCGGCCTGACCCCGGTGAAGATCAACTCGGTCCTGATGCCGGGGCTCAACGACGACGAGGCCCCCGACCTCCTCGCCTGGGCCGTGGAACACGACTACGAGCTGCGCTTCATCGAGCAGATGCCCCTGGACGCCCAGCACGGCTGGAAGCGCGACGGCATGGTCACCGCCGAGGACATCCTCGCCTCCCTGCGCACCCGCTTCGAGCTGACCCCCGAGGGCGACGAGGAGCGCGGCTCCGCACCCGCCGAGCGCTGGCTGGTCGACGGCGGCCCGCACCGGGTCGGCGTCATCGCCTCCGTCACCCGCCCGTTCTGCGCGGCCTGCGACCGCACCCGTCTCACCGCCGACGGACAGGTCCGCACCTGCCTGTTCGCCACCGAGGAGACCGACCTGCGCGCGGCCCTGCGCTCCGGCGCCCCCGACGAGGAGATCGCCCGCCTGTGGAAGCGCGCGATGTGGGGCAAGAAGGCGGGGGCGGGACTGGACGACCCGGCGTTCGTCCAGCCGGACAGGCCGATGTCCGCCATCGGCGGCTGAGCGGGCCTCCGCGGCGGGACCTAGGCCCCCTCCGGGGCCTTCCACTCCTCGAACCGGACGACGTCCTTCAGGAACCCCCGGACCCCGAGGAACTGCGACAGGTGCTCGCGGTGCTCCTCGCAGGCGAGCCACGTCTTGCGGCGCTCGGGGGTGTGCACCTTCGGGTTGTTCCACGCCAGCACCCACACGGCGGCGGCACGGCAGCCCTTGGCGGAACAGATCGGCGTCTCGGGATCAGGGACCATCACACGCCGACCCTAACCCGGCGGGAAAACCGGCGGGAAAAGGCGACGCCGAGCAGCCACGGGGGGAGCTGCCCGGCGTCGGTCCGTCGCTCCGACGGGGGATGCGGAGCGCGTACGAAGTATGTCACGGGACACCCCGCCGTCACCCCCGGATGGACATGATTGATCTGAGGTTTTCCTGAGCTTGGCGGGGAAGTGCCTTCCGTTTCCGGCCCCGCCCCGACCGTCACGACCGCTCGGGCCGCTCCGTTCGCGCGCCCCGACCCGGCGACGACCTCATGTCTTCCGCATCGGGTTCCGCGGAACCGTCGTTCGTCCGGGGCGGCGCGATCATCGGCCTGATCGGCGTCGTCACGAAGGTCGACGGCAGTGACGGCGCGTTTTCACGCCCGGCGTTGGCGATCACCACCGCGATGTACGGCAGGACCGCCCCGAGCACCAGCGCCACGATCGCGACGTGCCGCTCCACGCCCCACAGCGTCGCCGCGAGGATGACCGAGACCGTACGGACGGCCATCGAGATCACGTACCGGCGCTGCCGTCCCCGTACGTCCTCCTGGAGGCCCGTCCGGGCGCCGGTGATCCGGAACACCTGGGCGTCGCCACCACCATGCCGCTTCCGCATCACATTCCACCATCCGCCCGCATCGGACCTTCCCCGTGCCCGGCCGACAGGTGCGTGGTTCCGTGACACCGGGCCGGACATGTCCACGTTACGCCGTGTCCGTGCGCGCCACGCGGGCGGGTCGCCCCGCCCCGCGACGCCCCGCACGCGCCCAGCGCGTGCGGCATGTCCGACATGCGGCGTACCGCCTCTCGGTCGACACTGGCCGTAATGCTCGCGTCGAGCCGTACGAGGAGGCAGCCATGGGCTGGTTGTGGGCGATCATCGTGGGATTCGTGCTCGGTCTGATCGCCAAGGCGGTGATCCCCGGCAAGCAGCACCTCCCGCTGTGGCTGGCCACCATCTGCGGCATGATCGGCGCCGTCGTGGGCAACGCCGTCGCACGGGGCTTCGGGATCGAGGAGACGCGGGGCATCGACTGGGGCCGGCACATCTTCCAGCTGGGCGCGGCGATCGTCGTCGTCCTGCTCGCGGAGATGCTGTACACCGCGATGAAGCGCAGGAAGCACGAACGGCAGCGGGTGTGACCCGCCGCCGCGCGACGGCGGAGGGGCGGCCTCCGGCACCCGCCGGAAACCGCCCCCGGGCACGCGCGGGCCGGCGGCTCAGCCGGCCGTGACCTCCACCGCCGCCAGGTTCTTCTTGCCCCGGCGCAGGACCAGCCAGCGCCCGTGCAGCAGGTCCTCCTCGGCGGGGACGGCGTCCTCGGCGGTGACCTTGACGTTGTTCACGTAGGCACCGCCCTCCTTCACCGTGCGCCGTGCGGCGGACTTGCTCGGCACCAGGCCGACCTCGGCGAACAGGTCGACCACCTGACCCAGCTCGGCCACCTTGACGTGCGGCACCTCGGAGAGCGCGGCGGCCAGCGTGCGGTCGTCCAGCTCGCCCAGCTCGCCCTGGCCGAAGAGGGCCTTGGACGCGGCGATCACGGCGGCCGTCTGGTCGGCGCCGTGCACCAGCGTCGTCAGCTCCTCCGCCAGCGCGCGCTGCGCGGCCCGGGCCTGCGGACGCTCCTGCGTCTGCCTCTCCAGCTCCTCCAGCTCCTCGCGGGACCTGAAGGACAGGATCCGCATGTAGCGCGAGATGTCCCGGTCGTCCGTGTTCAGCCAGAACTGGTAGAACGCGTACGGCGTCGTCATCTCCGGGTCGAGCCAGACGGCGCCGCCCTCGGTCTTGCCGAACTTGGTGCCGTCCGCCTTCGTCATCAGCGGCGTGGCGTAGGCGTGGACGACGGCGTCCGGCTCCAGCCGGTGCAGCAGGTCCAGGCCCGCCGTGAGGTTGCCCCACTGGTCGCTGCCGCCCTGCTGCATCGTGCAGCCGTGGCGCCGGTACAGCTGGAGGAAGTCCATCGCCTGCAGCAGCTGGTAGCTGAACTCCGTGTAGCTGATGCCCTCCGAGGACTCCAGGCGCCGGGCGACGGATTCCTTGGTCAGCATCTTGTTGACGCGGAAGTGCTTGCCGATGTCCCGCAGGAACTCGATCGCGGAGAGGTTCTGCGTCCAGTCGAGGTTGTTGACCATCGTGGCCGCGTTCTCGCCCTCGAAGGACAGGAACGGCTCGATCTGGCCGCGCAGCCGCTCGACCCAGCCCGCGACGGTCTCCGGCGGGTTCAGCGTGCGCTCGGCGGTCGGGCGGGGATCGCCGATCTGCCCCGTGGCGCCGCCGACCAGCGCCAGCGGCCGGTGGCCGGCCTGCTGGAGCCGGCGCAGGGTGAGCACCTGCACCAGGTGCCCCACGTGCAGGGACGGCGCGGTCGGGTCGAAACCGCAATAGAACGTGACGGGACCGTCCGCGAGCGCCTTGCGCAAAGCGTCCTCGTCAGTGGACTGGGCGAACAGCCCGCGCCACTTCAGCTCGTCGACGATGTCCGTCACGGTTCTCGTGTCTCCTTGATGATCTTCGGCCGGTCGGGTGACGGCCGCTTACGACGCCTACGAGGTTATACGCCCTGGCTGACGGAGCTCATGTGGAAATCCGGGACGCGCAGCGCCGGCATCGCCGCCCGGGTGAACCAGTCGCTCCACTCCCGGGGCAGCGTCTTCTCCGTACGCCCCGCCTCCGTGGCCCGGCCCAGCAGGTCCACCGGCGACTCGTTGAACCGGAAGTTGTTCACCTCACCGGTGACCTCCCCGTTCTCCACGAGGTAGACGCCGTCCCGGGTCAGGCCCGTGAGCAGCAGCGTCGCCGGGTCGACCTCGCGGATGTACCACAGGCAGGTCAGCAGCAGCCCCCGCTCGGTGGCCGCGACCATCTCCTCCAGGGAGCGGTCCTCGCCCCCGTCCAGGATCAGGTTGTCGATGCCGGGCGCCGTCGGCAGCCCGGTCAGGCCCGCGCTGTGCCTGCTGGTGGTCAGCCGGTTCAGCTCGCCCTCGCGCACCCACTCCGTCGCCGACAGCGGCAGCCCGTTGTCGAAGACCGACTGGTCACCGCCCGAGGAGTGCGCGATCACGAACGGCGCCGACTCCAGGCCCGGCTCGTCCGGGTCGCTGCGCAGGGTCAGCGGCAGCCCGGTCAGCCGCTCGCCGACCCGGGTGCCGCCGCCCGGCCTGGAGAACACCGTGCGCCCCTCGGACGCGTCCCGTCCCGAGGCCGACCAGAGCTGGTAGATCAGCAGGTCCGCCACCGCGGTCGGCGGCAGCAGCGTCTCGTACCGGCCCGCGGGCAGCTCGAGCCGCCGCCCGGCCCAGCCCAGCCGTACGGCCAGCTCCGCGTCGAGCGCCGCCGGGTCGACGTCCTTGAAGTCCCGCGTGGAGCGCCCCGCCCACGCCGACCGCGTACGGTCCGGGGACTTCGCGTTCAGCTCCAGCGTGCCGTTCGGCTGGTCGTGCCGCAGCCGCAGCCCCGCCGAGGTGCCGAGATAGCTGGAGACCAGCTCGTGGTGGGCGAAACCGTACAGCTCCCGGCCGCCGGCCCGCGCGCGGGCGAACGCCTCGCCCAGCGCCGGGGCGAAGTCGGCGAACACGGCGGAGGAGGTCTCCGCGGGCGCCTCGGTGAACTCCGGGGACGGGGCCACCCCCGTGACCAGCGGCTGCGCGTCCTCCGCCGGCCCCGCGCCCCGCGCGGCGTCCTCGGCCGCCCGCACCAGCGGCTCCAGCTCGTCCACGGTCACCGCGGACCGGGAGACCACCCCGGAGGCCGTGCCCTGCGCGCCGTCCACCGTGGCGATCACGGTGAGCGTGCGCCCGCGGGTGACGCCGTTCGTGGTGAGCGCGTTGCCCGCCCAGCGCAGATTGGCGGTGGACTGCTCGTCGGCGATCACGACACAGCCGTCGGCCCTCGACAGTTCCAGCGCCCGCTCGACGATCTCGTGCGGCTTGGTGGTGCGTGCGCTCATCGCCCGGCCTCCTGCGTCGTGTCGAGGCTGTGCTTTCCCGGGGGGCGCCCCCCGGACCCCCGGCCGATCCCGGTGCTGATGCTCATCGCCCGGCCTCCTGCGTCGTGTTGAGGCTGTGCTTTCCCGGGGGGCGACCCCCGGTCCCCCGGCCGATCCCGGTGCTGATGCTCATCGCCCGGCCTCCTGCGTCGTGTTGAGGCTGTGCTTTCCCGGGGGGCGACCCCCGGACCCCCGGCCGATCCCGGTGCTGATGCTCATCGCCCGGCCTCCTGCGTCGTGTTGAGGATGTTGACTCCCTTGAAGAGGGCGGACGGGCAGCCGTGCGAGACCGCCGCGACCTGCCCCGGCTGGGCCTTGCCGCAGTTGAAGGCGCCGCCCAGGACGTACGTCTGCGGACCGCCGACGGCCGCCATGGACCCCCAGAAGTCCGTGGTCGTGGCCTGGTAGGCGACGTCCCGCAGCTGTCCCGCCAGCCGCCCGTTCTCGATCCGGTAGAAGCGCTGCCCGGTGAACTGGAAGTTGTACCGCTGCATGTCGATCGACCACGACCGGTCCCCGACCACGTAGATGCCCCGGTCCACCCCGCCGATCAGGTCCTCCGTCGACAGCCCCGCCGGGTCCGGCCGCAGCGACACGTTGGCCATGCGCTGCACCGGCACGTGACCGGGGGAGTCCGCGAACGCGCACCCGTTGGACCGCTCGAACCCGGTCAGCCTCGCGATCCGCCGGTCCAGCTGGTAGCCGACCAGCGTGCCGTCCTTCACCAGGTCCCAGGACTGCGCCTCGACACCCTCGTCGTCGTAGCCGACGGTCGCCAGTCCGTGCTCGGCGGTGCGGTCACCGGTGACGTTCATCAGCTCGGAGCCGTACCTGAGCTTGCCCAGCTGGTCGAAGGTGGCGAACGAGGTCCCGGCGTACGCCGCCTCGTAGCCGAGCGCACGGTCCAGCTCGGTGGCGTGACCGATGGACTCGTGGATGGTCAGCCACAGGTTGGACGGGTCCACCACCAGGTCGTACAGCCCCGCCTCGACGCTCGGCGCGCGCATCTTCTCGGCGAGCAGCTCGGGAATCCGCGCCAGCTCGTCGTCCCAGTCCCAGCCGGTGCCCGTCAGGTACTCCCAGCCCCGGCCGACGGGCGGCGCGATCGTGCGCATCGAGTCGAACTCGCCGCTGGAGCCGTCGACGGAAACGGCCGTGAACACCGGGTGCAGCCGCACCCGCTGCTGCGTGGTCGAGGTCCCGGCGGTGTCGGCGTAGAACTTGTTCTCGTGCACGGTGAGCAGCGAGGCGTCGACGTGGTCCACCCCGTTCGCCGCCAGCAGCCGCGCGCTCCACTCGGCCAGCAGGCCGGCCTTCTCCCCGTCGGGCACGGCGAACGGGTCGATCTCGTACGACGACACCCAGGTCTTCTCGGAGTGCACCGGCTCGTCGGCCAGCTCCACCCTCTCGTTCGACCCGGCCGCCCGGATCACCTGCGCGGACAGCTTCGCCATGGCCACGGCCTGCGAGGCGACCTTGGCGGCGGCGTCCTGGGTCAGGTCCACCCCGGACGCGAACCCCCAGGTCCCGCCGTGCACCACGCGCACCGCGTAGCCGAGGTCGGTGGTGTCCGACGACCCGGCGGGCCTGGCGTCCCTCAGCCGCCAGGACGCGCTGCGCACCCGTTCCAGGCGGAAGTCCGCGTGCTCCGCCCCGAGCGCCCGCGCGCGTGCCAGTGCGGCATCGGCGAGGGCGCGCAACGGAAGCGCCAGGAATGACTGATCGACCTCATGGGCCACGGGCGGCCTCCCCTTTTTCTCACCATCCGAGATGTGTTCGTCCGTCAGCAGTGAACCACGGGTGTCCCCGGGGAACGTGACGGACGGCCGCCGCGGTGTGCCACTCGTGCCCGGGGATTCCCGACTGCCTCCGGATCAACGGCTGTTCACCGACCGGCAGAGGTCCCGTCACGGTCCGTGCGTGGAGCCGCCGTACGTTCGCGAGCGCCGGTCCGGACGATCATCCGGACGGCCCGACTCAAGGAGTGCGTATGCGTATGCGTCGTGTGGCCGCCCTGGCGGCCGCGGCCGCCGGTCTTCTCACGGCCCTGTCCGCCCCCGCCGCGGTCGCCGATGGCAAGGCCAGCGCCGGCGGGCTGACGGCCTGCAACCACCGCGCGCAGGACATCACCGTGGAGTTCCCGCTGCGGGGCGGCTTCAGCACCTACCTCATCGACCCCGGCACCTGCCTGCGCACGAACCTGGGCGGCGGCCGGGCTGACGAGCAGGCCGTGGCGTACGCCCACTACAGCGGCGGGCACAAGCTCGCCGTGGACCACTTCTTCTTCGACAGCCGGTCCTGGTACACCCGCCACGTGTACTGAGCCGAAGCGTTACGGGAGCGCTCCCACCGGGCCGGACGGTCCGACGGGAGCGCTCCCGCGCGTCCGGGAGCGCGGTAGGGGCACCATTTCCGTCCGCGAGTTCTCGTACAACCCCAGCGCGGTCCTCGCCCGCGTCGAGAAGGGCGAGGCGATCGAGGTCACCCGGCACGGCAACGTCATCGCCATGCTGTCACCGGCCGGCAGCCCCACGGAGCGGTGCGCGCACCTGGTGGCGCGGGGGAGGATCAAGCCGAAGCCGGTCACCGCCGCCGGCACGCCCGGTTTCGTGGAGACCGTACGGACCCTGGACCTCATGGGGCGCTTCCCGAAGGTCGTGGCGGACCTGGACGCCCGGATCACCGAGATCCTCCTCGCCCGAGAGGCGCGCGACGCGGCAGCTCTGCTGGTCGGGCGTCCGAGGACGCTGGACGCGATGCACGTGGCGAGCGCGCTCTCCCTGCGGGACGCCCTGACCGCCGTGGTGACCTACGACCGGCGGGATGCCCGGGACCGCTCACGCCGAAGGGCTGCCGGCTCACGCACCGGGTATCGCCGACTGACCGAGGCCGCGAACTGTAGGAACCCGACAGGAGGCCATGGGAGCCACTGTGGGTGCCCCAATGTCCGGGGCGGGGACGGGACCGATAGGTTTTGGGGGTAGCCGCCTGTCGTCCAGGTGTCCGGGCGGTGCACCAGACCGCTATCGAAAGGGTGATCCGTTGAGCCGCTCGGTTCTCGTCACCGGAGGCAACCGGGGCATCGGCCTCGCCATCGCCCGCGCGTTCGCCGACGCCGGCGACAAGGTCGCCATCACGTACCGCTCGGGGGAGCCGCCGGCCGCCCTTGCGGAATTGGGCTGCCTGGCCGTCAAGTGCGACATCACCGACCCCGAGCAGGTGGAGCAGGCCTACAAGGAGGTCGAGGAGGAGCACGGCGCCGTCGAGGTGCTCGTGGCCAACGCCGGCGTCACCAAGGACCAGCTCCTGATGCGCATGACCGAGGAGGACTTCACCTCGGTCGTCGACACCAACCTCACCGGCACCTTCCGGGTCGTCAAGCGTGCCAACCGCGGCATGCTGCGCGCCAAGAAGGGCCGCGTCGTGCTGATCTCCTCGGTGGTCGGACTGCTCGGCTCCGCGGGGCAGGCGAACTACGCCGCCTCCAAGGCCGGCCTGGTCGGCTTCGCGCGCTCCCTCGCCCGTGAGCTGGGCTCGCGCAACATCACCTTCAACGTCGTCGCACCCGGCTTCGTCGACACCGACATGACCCGGGAGCTCACCGAGGAGCAGCAGACGAAGATCCTCGCGCAGGTGCCGCTCGCCCGGTACGCGCAGCCCGAGGAGATCGCCGCGACGGTGCGGTTCCTCGCCTCGGACGAGGCCTCGTACATCACTGGAGCCGTCATTCCCGTTGACGGCGGACTGGGAATGGGTCACTGACACACATGAGCGGAATTCTCGAGGGCAAGCGCGTCCTGATCACCGGTGTGCTGATGGAGTCCTCCATCGCCTTCCACACCGCCAGGCTGGCCCAGGAGCAGGGCGCCGAGATCATCCTGACCGCGTTCCCGCGGCCCACCCTGACCGAGCGCATCGCCAAGAAGCTGCCCAGGCCCACCAAGGTCATCGAGCTCGACGTCACCAACGACGAGCACCTGGGCCGGCTGGCCGACGTGGTCGGCGAGGAGCTCGGCGGCCTCGACGGCGTCGTGCACTCCATCGGCTTCGCGCCGCAGGACGCGCTCGGCGGCAACTTCCTCAACACGCCGTTCGAGTCGGTCGCCACGGCCATGCACGTCTCGGCGTTCTCCCTGAAGTCGCTGACCACGGCCTGCCTGCCGCTGATGCAGAACGGCGGCTCCGTCGTCGGCCTCACCTTCGACGCGCAGTACGCCTGGCCGCAGTACGACTGGATGGGCCCCGCCAAGGCCGCCCTGGAGGCCACCAGCCGCTACATGGCGCGTGACCTGGGCAAGCAGAACATCCGCTGCAACCTGATCTCCGCGGGCCCGATCGGCTCCATGGCCGCCAAGTCCATCCCGGGCTTCGGCGAGCTGGCCTCGGTGTGGGACACCCGCGCCCCCCTGGAGTGGGACCTGAAGGACCCGGAGCCGGCCGGCCGCGGTGTCGTCGCCCTGCTGAGCGACTGGTTCCCGAAGACCACGGGCGAGATCATCCACGTCGACGGCGGCCTGCACGCCGTCGGCGCCTGACCGCACGCCTCACCAGGGCCCGCGTCCCGTCACGGGGCGCGGGCCCTTCGCGCGGGCCGGGGTCAGCGGGCGGCGGGCGGACCGAACCGCCCCGGACGGCACGCGAGCGGATGGGCGGCGGCCTCCTCGGCCGCCGTCGCCGCGTCACCCGCGCGGATCGCGTCCACCAGCCGCCCGTGGTCCATGTGCGCCCCGGGCGACATGTCGTCGCCGACGTCGCCGCGCAGCCAGTCCCGCAGCACCTCGCTCAGATCCGCGTACACCGCGGTCATCACGTCGTTGTGCGAGGCGGCCACCACGGCCAGGTGGAAGGTGGCGTCCGCCGCCACGAACGCCTCCGCGTCCCCCGACTCCCAGGCCTCCTCCCGGCGCAGCAGCAGGGCGTCGATCTGCTTGAGGTCCCTCTCCGTGCGCCGCTCGGCGGCCAGCCGCGCGGCGGACGACTCCAGGGTGGAACGGAGCTCGGCGATGTGCCGGGGGTCGGCTTCGGCGAAGCGGCGGTGCATCACGCCGGCCAGCTCGCTGGTGGCCACCACGTACGTGCCCGAGCCCTGGCGGATGTCCAGCAGCCCGTTGTGCGCCAGCGCGCGGACGGCCTCGCGGACCGTGTTGCGGGCCACCCCCAGCTGCTCGACCAGCTCCGGCTCGGTGGGGATGCGCGTGCCGACCGGCCACTCGCCCGAGGTGATCTGCGCCCGCAGGGCGGCGATGACCTGCTCGGACAGCGCCGAGCGGCGCGGATGACTCAGAGGCATGACACACCTTCGCACGATCGGGGCGCCGCCCGGCGCCCTTTTCGCCATGGACAACCAATCATCCCATGATTCTATGATGGGCCTCATGGTTCGCGAGGAAACCCGGATGCCCACGCCCCCGTCCACGAGCGCACGCGCGCCGGGTGCGTCCGAAGCCCGTAAGCCCTCCGGGGACGGCGTCGCGCGCGCGTGGCGGACACGGCTGATCGTGGCCGGCATCGTGCTGGCCGCGCTGAACCTGCGCCCCGCCATCACCAGCCTGGGCGCGCTGCTCGAGGAGGTCCGCGACGGGCTCGGCATGAGCGGCAGCGTGGCCGGACTGCTCACCTCGGTGCCCCCGCTGTGCTTCGCCGTCTTCGGCGTCACCGCGCCGCGCCTGGCCCGCCGCTTCGGCGCGGGCGCGGTGGTCTGCGCCGGCATGGTCGCCATCGGCGCCGGCCTGCTGACACGCCCGTACGTCGGCGGTACGGCGGCCTTCCTGGCCACCAGCGCGCTGACGCTGATGGGCATCGCCGTGGGCAACGTCCTGATGCCGGTCATCGTCAAGCGCTGGTTCCCCGACCGGGTCGGCTCCATGACCGGCCTGTACTCCATGGCCCTCGCCCTGGGCACCGCCACGGCGGCGGCCGTGACCGTGCCGCTGACCGACGCGCTGGGCGGGAACTGGCGGTCGGGTCTCGCCGTGTGGGCGGCCCTGGCGGCCGTCGCCGTGCTGCCGTGGCTCCCCTTCGTACGGGATCGGGACGGGAACGGGAACCGGGAACAGGGGCAGGACGGGGCGCGGGGCGGCGCGCGCCCCGGGCGGACCGCCGCCGCGGAGGCGCCCGCGCTGCGCATCACCCGCAGCCGCACCGCCTGGGCGCTGGCCGTCTTCTTCGGGCTCCAGGCCACCGCCGCCTACATCACCATGGGCTGGATGGCGCAGATCTTCCGGGACGCGGGCGTCCCCGCCGGCACGGCCGGACTGCTCCTCGCGGTCACCATGGTGATGGGCGTGCCACTGGCCTTCGTCATCCCGCGCCTCGCCACCCGGCTGCCCCGCCAGGGTCCGATCGTGCTCGTGCTGGGCGTCAGCGGCCTCGCCGGGTACGCGGGCCTCTACCTCGCGCCGGCCGCCGGAGCCTGGGCCTGGGCGGTGCTGCTGGGCATCGCGAACTGCGCCTTCCCGCTGGCGCTCACCATGGTCGGGATGCGGGCCAGGACCGGCGCGGGCGTGGCCCAGCTGTCGGCCTTCGCGCAGAGCACCGGCTACCTGATCTCCATTCCCGGCCCGCTCCTGGTGGGCGTGCTCTACCAGCACAGCGGTGGCTGGGGAGCGCCGATCGCGCTGATGGCCGGCCTGATGATCCCGCAGATGGCCGTGGGCGTCCTGGCGGGCCGCGACCGCACGGTGGAGGACGAGGCGACGGCCTCCTAGCGGCCCCGGCGCCCCCGCCGCTCAGGGGCGCGGGGCTGTGCCGACGGGCGGCCCCCCCCCGGCCCGGCCGCACCCGGGGCCCGCCCGGCGGACCACCCGCGTCACGCGGACCCCCGGAGCCCGCCGCGGGCGAACGGGGTGCGAGACTTGCCGCATGCCAGTCCTCGACCCGAATCCGCAGAACGGCCAGAAGAAGCTGCTGCTCGTCTTCGGCGCCTTCCTCGCCATCTTCGTCGTCATCGGAGTGATCGCGACCGTCCTCGCGCCGTGACGGCCGCCGGCGCCCCGTTCCGGGCCCGTGGTGGTGCTGGCACCCCCATCCCCTAGGGGGCCAGGCTCAGGGTCAAGTGGGTGGATCACCGGATGGGTTGGTGCCACGAGGATCCGTACCTTCGAGATGTGGCCGCGGACGGCGGACCACGGACCATGCGAGGAGCGGAGGCCCCATGTCGGCGCACACGCACACCCGGCCCCACCCGGCCCCCCGGGGCGGCGTCGCCACCCGCCTGCCGTGGTGGGCCCTGGCCCTGCCCACCCTCGCCTTCGTCGCCCTGCTGGCCCTGGTCCTGAACCCCTCCGACACCCACGCGGCCGCCGGCGAACCCGCGCTCACCCACCTCGTCGAGCGCGCGCAGCAGCTCATAGCCCGCTGAACCGCCGGAAGCGCTGGTCAACTCCCTGCGCCCCGTGGCCTGTTTCATGCGAAGCTGGGGCACATGAGCGTCGCAGAACCCCGCAGGATTGTCCTTTTCCGGCATGCGAAAGCCGACTGGCCGCCGGTCGCCGACCACGAGCGCCCGCTCGCCGAGCGGGGCCGCATGGATGCCGCCGTCGCCGGACGCAAGCTCGCCGACACCGGCATCGCCTTCGACCTGGCCCTGTGCTCCACCTCGGTCCGGACCCGCGAGACCTGGAAGCTCGCGGTCCACGAGTTCCCGGAGCGACCGAAGACCGTCTACGAGGAGCGGATCTACGAGGCCTCGCCCGGCGAGCTGATCGCCCTGCTCAACGAAACCCCCGACGACGCGCAGAACGTCCTGCTGATCGGCCACAACCCGGGCGTCCAGGGACTCGCCGACATCCTGGCCGGCGCGGCGGAGGGCGACTCCCGGGAGCGCATGGACCGCCTCGGCTACCCGGCCGCCGCCTTCGCCGTACTGTCCTTCACCGGATCCTGGAAGTCCCTCGAGCCCGGTGTCGGCACCCTGGTCGACTACTGGGCGCCCACCGAGTGACACCCCGCACGGCAGGAGCCCGGCACCGAAGGGATGCCGGGCCCGCCGGGGCCGCTTCCGGACGCGTTCAGCCCACGTCGAGCGTGTCCGCCGCCTCGACCTCTTCGCGCGTGACACCCAGTAGATACAGGACCGTGTCCAGGAAGGGGAAGTTCACCGCCGTGTGCGCGGCCTCGCGCACCACCGGCTTGGCGTTGAAGGCGACCCCGAGCCCTGCCGCGTTCAGCATGTCGAGGTCGTTCGCTCCGTCACCGATCGCCACCGTCTGCGACAGCGGCACGCCCGCCTCGGCGGCGAACCGGCGCAGCAGCCGCGCCTTCCCCGGCCGGTCCACGATCTCGCCGGTGACCCTGCCCGTCAGCTTCCCGTCGACGATCTCCAGGGTGTTGGCCTGGGCGAAGTCCAACCCCAGCCGCTCCTTCAGATCATCCGTGACCTGGGTGAATCCGCCCGAGACCACGCCCACTTGATAGCCGAGGCGCTTCAGCGTACGGATCAGGGTGCGGGCGCCTGGTGTCAGCCGCACCTCGCTGCGCACCTTCTCCACGACCGAGGCGTCCAGCCCCTCCAGCAGCGCCACGCGCGCGTGCAGGGACTGCTCGAAGTCCAGTTCCCCGCGCATCGCGGCCGCCGTCACCTCGGCGACCTCGTCCTCGCAGCCGGCGTGCGCGGCGAAGAGCTCGATCACCTCGTCCTGGATGAGGGTGGAGTCCACGTCCATGACGACCAGGCGCTGCGCCCGCCGGTACAGCCCCGCCCCGACCACGGCCACGTCGACCCCGAGCCGGGCCGCGTCGGTCACCAGAGCGGTGCGCAGCGGTTCCGTCTCCACACCGGACACCGCGAACTCCACAGCCGTCACCGGGTACTTGGCGAGCCGGAAGATACGGTCGATGTTGCCGCCGGCCCCGGTGATCCGGGAGGCGATCGCCGCGGTCGCCTCCGACGTGAGGGGGTGGCCCAGCACGGTGACCAGGGAGCGGCCGAGCCCGCGCGGACGGTTGTCGCCCTTGCCGGAGATGATCTCCGCCTGCATCTTCATCGACTCCGCCCAGCTGTGGACGGTCGCCCGCAGATCCCCTTCCAGCCCCTTGGCCGGCTCGGTCACGAGGGCGCAGAGCACGATGCGGCCACGGGTGACGACCTGCTCGATGTCGACGACGTCGACCGAGTAGGCGGCGAGGGTGTCGAAGAGGCCGGCCGTGAGGCCCGGCCTGTCCTTGCCGAAGATCTTGACAAGGAGAGTGGGAACGTCGGTGGTCTGCGATGCGTCCATGGTGTTCCCACCGTATCCGGCACCCCGTGCCCCCCGCCTCCGAGGTCCGCCAGCCGGACAGCGAACACCGCCCGTCACCGGGATGTACCGGAGCCTACGCACCGCCCGGCCCCCGGGGCGGCGGGGGAGGCGGGGGAGGCGGCGAAGACGGGGGCGGGGGCGGCGGCTCGTCCGGCCACGACGACCGGTCCCGGCCCCGTGCCCCGGGCCCCCGTCGCGGTGGCTTCACCGGCCCGATCACCGTGGACGCCCCGTAGACGTCGTCCTGCCCGTCGCGGACCCCGGACGGGCGCGGGCCGCCGGCGCCCGACGCACCGCCCGGCTCCCGCACCGCCCGGCTCCGGCGCCCGGTGCCCCGGGGACGCCCAGGTCTCCCGTTCCACCCGCAGATACGGATTGGTGTCCGGGTCCGGGGGCCGGCAGGGGATTCCCGGTGCGTACGGTCCGGCGGCCGGCACCCCGCCCGGCCCCCCGGCCGCCGGTGCGGGCCGCTGCTCCCCGGACGGCCCCGTGTCACTCCGTGCCGGCGGTGCCGCACGGGCGCCCGCCGTACCGCTCGCTCATGCCAGGAGCGCCCCCGCGGCCCCCGCGCCCGCACCCCACACCGCGCCCAGCAGGAGCGCCGCGCCGGCCCGGCCGCGCAGCTCGATGCCGGCGCCGAACGCGTCGAGGCCCAGCACGGACAGCGAGGCGTTCGCGGACACCTCCGTCAGCCGGGCCAGCGACGGCAGGGCCAGCGCCGTGGCGGCACCCAGGCACAGCGCGCACCGCCCCGTGAAGGAGGCCGCTCCGCGACCCGCCGCGCCCCCGGCCGGCGTGCGCACGCCCGTCAGCACACCCGCCAGCAGCATCAGCAGCGCGGCGGCCACCGCCGGCAGCCACACCCGTTCGTCGAACTCCGCCAGCCGCCCCAGCGTGACGGGCTGCTCCGGGCCGGCCCGCAGCAGATCGTCCACGGGGTGCGGCAGCACCCCGAGCAGCGCCCCGCTCGCCCGTCCGTCCCACGGCACGAACAGGCCGACCGGCACTCCGGTCCACACCCCGTTCGGCGTCCCCAGCAGTGCCGCCCCCACGATCCGCCGGGGACGGCCGTCGCCGGCCGCCGCGTACCCGGCCGCCGCGAGTCCCGCCGCCACCGCCACCAGCAGCAGCACCGTGACGACGGCGGACACCCGCCGGCCGTACGACACGGCGCACGGCTTCCCAGCCGCGCGGCAGGGGAGCGCAGCGGGACGCCGGCAGCGCGACGAGCAGGACACCGGTCACCCAGCCGAGACCACCGAGCAGCGTCGGCACCGTGTCGACGGTGAACCCCACCGTCGCCCCGGCGTCGACGAGGTCCCCGATCCGGTCCGGCAGCAGCCCCCCGACGTCGCCCAGCCCCGGCGGACCGCCCGCCCCCGGCGGGCCGCCGTCGAGGGGGACGACGTCGCGCCCCGCCCGGACCAGTCCGCCCGCCATCGCGACGAACAGCGCGACCACCGCGCCCGCCCGCGCGAGGAGTTCGGCGGCGGGGACCACGGCCCCCGCCGCCCGCAGGGACCGCAGGAAGAAGGACGACAGCAGCAGCGCACCCACCAGACCCACCCCCAGTGGCGTGATCTGGACGGCCGTGCCGGCCTCCGCGCCCGACAGCCCGTAGGCGGACACGTCGCCGGACGGCGTGACCGAACCACCCGCCCCCAGCGCCACCACCGCAGCGGTCATCGGCCCCGGCGCGGCGGCCGCGTCCGCGCCCAGCAGGTGCAGCCCGAGCGCGGCCGTCGCCGCCATTCCGATCAGTGCCCAGCTCACCGCGGTGATCGCGCACACCACCGCGTCGGCCCAGGGCACGCGCGCGCCCCGCCCCGCGGTGCGGACACCCGTGGCAGCACCCATGGCAGACCCCCCCGATCCGCGACGCGGCGTGACGGCCGCTCATGTCCCCCTCGCGTGGTTTACCACTCTCCGGGAGGTTTTCAACCCCGCCGTCGAAAGCCGGTGAACACCTTGGTGCGCGCTCGTGACAAGGCCCGACTTTCGGTCAGAGGGCCGGGCCTGAAATAGTTCCCCCCGATGTTCGACATCCCTAGACTCCCTGCGATGGGGGAAATTCGGGGGACAACTCAGTGGGGCATGGAGTGCCGGAACTCGTACTGGAATCAAACGGACGGACCTGGACGCTCGATCCGTCCAGGTCCTACACCCTCGGACGCGATCCGCAGGGCGACGTCGTGCTGGACGACGCCAGGGTCTCCTGGCGTCACGCCACGATCAGCTTCAACGGACGCGGTTGGGTCGTCGAGGACCACGGCAGCACCAACGGCACGTTCGCGCAGGGGCGGCGGGTCCACCACCTGGAGCTCGGCTCCGGCACGGTGCTGAACCTGGGCAACGCGACCGACGGCCCGCGCGTGACCCTGTCCGGCGCCGCGACCCCGGCCGCCACGCCGCAGCAGCCGTACGCCGCCCAGGGCGCGAGCGCCGGCTGGGCGCAGCAGGCACCGCACCAGCCTCCGGCCCAGCAGCCTCCCGCCCAGCAGCCCGGCTGGCAGCAGCCGGTGCCGCAGCAGCCCGCGCCGCACATCCCGCAGCAGCAGGGCGGCGGGGCGGGGGCGCCGTCCGTCCACGGGGACCGCAGCCCCACCACGTTCCACCAGTTCTCCCTCGGCCGCGTGATGCGCATCGGCCGTGCGCTGGAGAACGACCTGGTCGTCTCCGACCTCCAGGTCTCCCGCAACCACGCCGAGTTCCACTCGACGCCCGACGGCCGCATGGAGATCCGCGACCTCGGCTCGCACAACGGCACGTACGTCAACGGCCAGCCGATTCCCAAGGGCGGCGCCCAACTGCTCGGCCCCACCGACGTCGTGGGCGTCGGCCACTCGACGTTCCGGATCGTCGGCGACCGGCTCGAGGAGTTCGTCGACACCGGTGAGGTGTCCTTCTCCGCCCGCCACCTGACGGTCACCGTCGACGGCGGCAAGCAGATCCTCAAGGACGTCTCCTTCGGCGTCCCCGAGAAGTCGCTGATCGCGGTCATCGGCCCGTCCGGCTCCGGCAAGTCCACGCTGCTCAAGGCCCTCACCGGTTACCGCCCCGCCGACCAGGGCGAGGTCCTCTACGACAACCGGAACCTCTACAAGCAGTTCGCCGAGCTGCGCCAGCGCATCGGTCTGGTCCCGCAGGACGACATCCTGCACAAGGAGCTGACCGTCAAGAAGGCCCTCAAGTACGCGGCCAAGCTCCGTTTCCCCGCCGACACCACGGCCGCCGAGCGCCAGTCCCGCATCGACGAGGTGCTGCGCGAGCTCAAGCTGGACATCCACAAGGACAAGAAGGTCACCTCCCTGTCCGGCGGCCAGCGCAAGCGCGTCTCCGTCGCCCTGGAGCTGCTCACCAAACCGTCCCTGATCTTCCTGGACGAGCCGACCTCCGGCCTCGACCCGGGCATGGACCGCGACGTCATGCAGCTGCTGCGCGGCCTCGCCGACGACGGCCGCACCGTCCTCGTCGTCACCCACTCGGTGGCCGAGCTGGCGATCTGCGACAAGCTGCTGGTGATGGCGCCCGGCGGCTCCGTCGCCTACTTCGGCCCGCCCGAGGAGGCGCTGAACTTCTTCGGCTACGACACCTGGGCCGACGTCTTCTCCGCCTTCGAGAACTACCGCGACTACGACTGGGCGGGCCGCTGGAAGGGCTCGCAGCACTACCAGATGTACGCCGCGGACATCGACGCGGTCGCGCCGCAGTCCGTACCGGTCCCGGCGATGCAGGCGATGAAGCCGCCGAAGCCACAGGGCTGGATGTCACAGTTCGTGACCCTGGTGCGCCGCTACGTCTCGGTGATCGTCTCCGACAAGGGCTTCCTCGCCCTGATGGTGATCCTGCCGGCCGTCCTCGGCGCGGTCAGCCTGCTCATCGACGCGGACAAGGGCCTGCTGCCCAACCCGCCCAACCCGCAGACCGGCCGGATCATCCCGAACGGCACGGCGACCACGGTCCTGCTGATACTCGCGGTGGGCGCCTGTTTCGCGGGCGCGGCGAACTCCGTGCGCGAGCTGATCAAGGAACGGGTCATCTACGAGCGGGAGCGCGCCACCGGCCTGTCCCGCTCGGCGTACCTGATGTCCAAGGTGTTCGTGCTCGGCATGATCACCGTGCTGCAGGGACTGCTGGTCGGCGTGATCGGCTTCTCCAGCCGGGAGATCCCGGAGGAGGGCCTGGTCCTCGGCGGCTTCACGCTGCTGGAGCTCTCCGTGCCGATCATGGCGCTCGGCTTCACCTCGATGATGTTCGGCCTGATCATCTCCTCGCTGGTGAAGACCGCGGAGAAGACCATGCCGCTGCTGGTGATGTTCGCGATCATCCAGGTCGTCTTCACCGGCTGTCTGTTCACCCTGCACGGCTCCATCGGCGTCAGCCAGTTCTCGTTCCTGATGCCGTCGCGCTGGGCGGTCGCCGCCTCGGGCGCCACGCTGGACTTCAACAGGATCAGCCCGCCGGAGACGGCCGGCGACACCGACCCGCTGTGGGAGCACACGGCCGGGGCCTGGGCGATGGACATGTCCGCGCTGATCGTGCTCGGCGTGATCTGCGGCTTCTTCGTGGCCCGCTTCCTGCGCCGGCACGAGCCCGAGGTCATGCGCAAGTAACCCGTGCCGTACGGCCCCGAAGGGCGGCACCCCGTCAGGAGGGTGCCGCCCTTCGGCGTCCGTGTCCGCGAGAAGAGGTCCGCGCCGACCTCAGTACGCGCTGTCGACGTTGTCCATGGTGCCGTACTTGTCGGCCGCGTAGTTGCAGGCGGCGGTGATGTTGGCGACCGGGTCGTAGATGTCCTTCGGGGTGCCCGGGACGTGGTAGGCATCGAACGTCGGCGGGATCACCTGCAGCAGCCCCTTGGAGGGGATGCCGTTCCGGGCGTTGATGTCCCAGAGGTTGATCGCCTTCGGGTTGCCCGAGGACTCGCGCATGACGTTGCGGTGGATGCCCTCGTAGGAGCCCGGGATGCCGTGCTTCTTCATGATGTCCAGGGACTCGCGGATCCAGCCGTCCAGGGTGTCGCTGTAGCTCTTCTGCGGGGCGGCCCTCTTCACCTCGGCGCGCTCGGCGGCGCGGCCGGCGCTCTCCTCGGCCTGGCGGGCCCTCTCGGCCTCGGCCTCGGCCTCGGCCGCAGCGGCGGCCTTCTTCTCGGCGACGGCCTCGGCCGCGGCCTGCTTCTTCGCCGCGATCCGCTCGACCTTGAGGCTGGCGCCGGCGAGCTGGTCGGTGACGTCGGCGTGGACGTCCGTGATCCGCTCGGTGCTGTAGGCGACGTTCGCGGTCGGAGCGACGGCCTCGCTCGTGGTGGTCGTGGAGGCGTTGCTCGGGATGGCCGAGAAACCGATGGCGGCGGCACCGAGGGCCGCGACACCGGCGGCGGCGATCCTGTGGTGACGGGTCAGGGCACGACTGTGACCACGGGTGAGGATGTGCTTCGGCATGCGGAGTGGACCTCTTCGAATAGCGCGGAGGTCGCTCAACGTCCGGTGCGGACTCGGTGCTTCCGGCACAAACGCCGCGGATCGGGATCCACGGCGCTGAGCGACGCAGCCATTCTTAGCGGCCGCAAAAAGGACTGGCAAAGATGTGACGTACGAAGTCGGGTAGTGGATCAGGGAGGGAGGAAACGGGGCAGATGGGGTCGTATGACCCGCTCATATGGGCGATATGTCTCTCCTACTCCCCTTCGTACGTGATGTGCGCCCTATGCCCGGCCTCACATCGCCCACCCCGCCACCTCACCGTTTGTTGCTGGAGCAATGCGTGGCGTGAGGGGGCTCCGCCACCCCGCCGACGCCAGCCGCACACCCCCGGCCCGCCGCCCGGTCCCGCGGTCCCGCCGCCCCGCCCGGGGCGGCGGGACCTCCGGCCTAGGTCCTGCGGCCCGCCCGAGGGGCGACACACGTCCGATCCCGCCGTCGCGACCCGCCGGTACGGTGAGGACATGAGCCACGGCCCCCGGTCCGGCCTCGCCGCGGTGAGCTCCGCGTTGCTGGCCATGAGCAGGCACCTCGAGGTGCGCGACGTCCTCAAGACGATCGTCGCCTCCGCCCGCGAACTCCTCGACGCCCAGTACGCCGCGCTCGGCGTACCCGACGACCACGGCGGCTTCGCCCAGTTCGTGGTCGACGGCGTCGGCGACGACCAGTGGAAGGCCATCGGCCCCCTCCCGCGCCGGCACGGCGTCCTCGCCGCGATGCTCGACGAGGCCGCCCCGCAGCGCCTCGCCGACGTGCGCCGCGACCCCCGGTTCGAGGGCTGGCCCAGCGCCCACCCCGATCTCGTCGACTTCCTGGGCCTGCCCATCCGGGACGGCGACGAGGTCATCGGCGCCCTGTTCCTCGCCAACAAGAACTGTCCCAAGCCCGAGGGCACCTGCGGCTTCACCGCCGACGACGAGGAACTGCTCGCCATCCTCGCCCAGCACGCCGCGATCGCCCTCACCAACGCCCGGCTCTACGAACGCAGCCGCGAACTGACCATCGCCGAGGAACGCTCCCGCCTCGCCCACGAGCTCCACGACGCCGTCAGCCAGAAACTCTTCTCCCTGCGGCTCACCGCCCAGGCCGCCGCCCGCCTCGTCGACCGCGACCCCTCCCGCGCCAAGGGCGAGCTCCAGCAGGTGGCCGCCCTGGCCGCCGAGGCCGCCGACGAACTGCGCGCGGCGGTCGTCGAGCTGCGCCCCGCGGCCCTCGACGAGGACGGCCTCGTCGCCACGCTCCGCACACAGGTCCAGGTCCTCGACCGCGCCCACACCGCGCGCGTGACCTTCACCGGGCACGGCGTACGCGCCCTCCCGGCCGCCCAGGAGGAGGCGGTGCTGCGCGTCGCCCAGGAGGCGCTGCACAACGCGCTGCGGCACTCCGGCGGCGACCGCGTCGACGTCACCCTGGAGCGCAGGGGCGGCGGAGCGGTCCTGCGGGTCACCGACGACGGCCGCGGCTTCGACCCGCGGACCGTTCGCCGCGCGGGCCGCCATCTGGGCCTGGTCTCCATGCGGGACCGGGCGAGCGGGGTCGGCGGCACGCTGACCGTGGAATCGGCGCCCGGCAAGGGCACCACGATCGAGATGGAGGTCCCCGGTGGCTGACGCAATCAGGGTGCTGCTGGTCGACGATCACCAGGTGGTGCGCCGGGGCCTGCGCACCTTCCTCGAGGTGCAGGACGACATCGAGGTCGTCGGCGAGGCCGCGGACGGCGCCGGAGGGGTCGACCTGGCGGAGGAGCTGCGGCCCGACGTCATCCTCATGGACGTCAAGATGCCCGGCATGGACGGCGTGGAGGCGCTGCGCCGGCTCCGCGAACTGGACCACCCCGCGCGCGTGCTGATCGTCACCAGCTTCACCGAGCAGCGCACGGTCGTCCCCGCCCTGCGCGCGGGGGCCGCCGGTTACGTGTACAAGGACGTCGATCCCGACGCGCTCGCCGGAGCGATCCGCTCCGTGCACGCCGGGCACGTCCTGCTCCAGGCGGAGGTGGCCGGCGCGCTGCTGTCCCAGGAGGAGACCGGATCGGGCCCGGGGCGCGCCGGATCCCTCACCGAACGGGAGCGCGAAGTGCTCGGGCTGATAGCCGACGGCCGCGCCAACCGGGAGATCGCCCGCGCCCTGGTGCTCTCCGAGAAGACCGTGAAGACCCACGTCTCGAACATCCTGATGAAACTCGACCTCGCGGACCGCACCCAGGCCGCCCTGTGGGCCGTACGCCACGGACTGAGCGGCTGACCCCGGACGCCACGCGTCCGGCGGAAGGTTCCCCTCCGGTCCGAGATTCATACCGTAGTGGGAATGTCCCCCGGATGGCCGTATCCCGGGTCGGCCCCGGCCGTTCTCCAGTGCACGCCGCGGCACCTGCCGCGGCCATCGCAAGGAGGGCATCGGAAAGTGAAGAACCTGAAGAAGGCCATGGCCGTGACGATGGTGGCCGGCGGTCTGCTCGCGGCCGGCACCGGAATGGCCTCCGCCACCGACGGCAGCCACGCCGACGGCAAGGCCGTGGGCTCCCCGGGCGTCGCCTCCGGCAACCTCGTCCAGGTCCCGGTCCACGTCCCGGTCAACGTGTCCGGCAACAGCGTCAACGTCATCGGCCTCCTGAACCCGGCCTTCGGCAACACCGCCGTCAACCACTGACGCGCACCCGGCACAGCCCCGGCCGCCCGCCCCCACCGAGCGCCGGGGCTCACCCACGCCCACCACCGTCCCCGACGCGCTCACCACACCCCGTGCCTCCGTTCCCGCCGGCAGCCGTGCCGCCGGCAGCCGTGCCGCCGGGGGCGGCACGGGTGGGCGCGACGGCCCCCGGCAAGCACCGGGCTGCGCGAACGACCCCGGCCCGCACCAGCCCCGGCACCGAGCGAACGGACCTCACCCCACCCCCCGCTCCTCCACGACGGAGTTGTACGCCGCCACCTGCGCCCGCCGGGCCGTACGCTCCACGGGCCGCAGCGCCGCGGCCCGCGCAGCGATCTCCGACGCGCTCACCGCACCCCCGTGCCCCCCGCCCTCCGCCAGTGCCACCAACGCCCCCACCCGCTGAGCCAGCTCCAGCACCCGCACGGCCCGCGGCGGGTACCCCGGCGCCAGCACCTCCCGCCCCCGAGAGGCCAGGGCCCGCGCCCGGTACGCGTCGATCGCCGCCTCCGCCACCGGCCCCGACCCGGCCACATCCAGCCGCGTCAGCACCTCGGTCGCCTCCCGCAACGCCTCCGCCAGCTCCCGCTCCGCCTCCCCGAGCGAGGGCACATCCGCCGGCGGCGCCTCCCGCACCGGCAGGCAGTGCCAGACGACCTCGACGTGCACATCACCGTCGGGCCCGGCCTCGCGCACCTCCGGCACCAGCCCCAGGGCGGCCCCGGAACACACCACCGCCTCCTCCGCCTCCAGCGCCCGCGCGTTGAACTCCGGCGGCCCGCTCAGCCCCAGCGGATGCCCCGGCGCGGGCAGCGCCACCCGCAGTCCGGTCGCCCCCAGCGCCCGCAACCGCCCCAGCGCCAGCGTGAGCCCCACGGGCGCCGGCTCACCGGGCAGTCCCCCCACCCGGTGCACCGCGTCCTCCCCGACGATCGCGAGCACGGCGTCGTCCGGCGGGACGAGTCCGGTGAGAAGGGCGTTCCCCCAAGCGGCGAGGCGTCCAGAGCGAGGTTCCGAGAGCATGTGTACACCCTAGACAGAGCCCGGGAACCGGACCGGAGGAATGTCCGGGTCGGACGGTGGCGTAGATTTCATGGAGGGCTGCGCCCACGGGTGCGGCGGACCGACCCACAGGCGTACGCGACAGCCGAGACCGGCCACACTGCAAGGGGAGACAACGCGCTCATGAGCGATGTTCTGGAGCTTCAGGACGTATCCGTGGTCCGGGAGGGCCGGGCTCTGGTGGACCAGGTCTCCTGGTCGGTCAAGGAGGGCGAGCGCTGGGTCATCCTCGGTCCCAACGGCGCCGGCAAGACCACCCTCCTCAACATCGCCTCCAGCTACCTCTATCCCAGCACGGGCACCGTGAGCATCCTCGGCGAGACCCTGGGCAGGCCCGGCACCGACGTCTTCGAGCTGCGCCCGCGCATCGGCATGGCCGGCATCGCCATGGCCGACAAGCTCCCCAGGCGCCAGACCGTCCTGCAGACCGTGCTCACCGCCGCCTACGGCATGACCGCCGGCTGGCAGGAGGAGTACGAGGACGTCGACGAACAGCGCGCCCGCGCCTTCCTCGACCGCCTCGGCATGTCCGAGTACCTCGACCGCAGGTTCGGCACGCTCTCCGAGGGCGAGCGCAAGCGCACCCTCATCGCCCGCGCCCTGATGACCGACCCCGAGCTGCTGCTCCTCGACGAGCCCGCCGCCGGACTCGACCTCGGCGGCCGCGAGGACCTCGTGCGTCGCCTCGGCCGGCTCGCGCGCGACCCGATCGCCCCCTCCATGATCATGGTCACGCACCACGTCGAGGAGATCGCCCCGGGCTTCACCCACGTCCTGATGATCCGTCAGGGCAAGGTCCTCGCCGCCGGCCCGCTGGAGCTCGAGCTCACCTCCCGCAACCTGTCCCTCTGCTTCGGCCTGCCGCTCGTCGTGGAACAGGTCGGCGACCGCTTCACCGCCCAGGGCCTCCCGATGTCCTGAGCCCTCCCGGACACCGGACCCGATGCCCAAGACCCGGAGCCGCGCGGCGTGTTCAAACTGATCGGCGCCCTGTCGGCGACCGGGTGCGCGGTCCTACCATGACCACGTGGACATCGACGCATGGCTGTGGTGGCTGATCGGCGCGGCGGTACTCGGCATCGGGCTCGTGATCACCGCGATGCCCGAACTCGGCATGCTCGCGGTGGGCGCCGTCGCCGCGGCAGTGGTCTCCGGGATCTTCGGCGGCGGCGCCGTCGCCCAGGTCGTGGTCTTCGCCGTCGTCTCGACCGCCCTCATCGCCGTGGTGCGGCCCATCGCGAACAGGCACCGCACGGGGCGGCCCCGACTCGCCACCGGAGTGGACGCCCTGAAAGGGAGACAGGCCGTCGTCCTGGAGCGCGTCGACGGCTCCGGCGGCCGGATCAAGCTGGCCGGCGAGGTCTGGTCGGCACGCGCCCTCGACGCCGGCCGCGCCTATGACGTGGGCCAGGAAGTGGACGTCGTGGACATCGAGGGGGCCACAGCCGTCATCATGTGACCTCCCACGACACAACTGGGGCGAACAACCCCCCAGTTGCACCGACGGTCTGTCAGACTCGACCAGCAAGATCTTCAACAGCGAGATCTTCCACAGGCACAAGAGCTGCCGTAGGCGCCGAGGCGAAGAAGGGTTCGGGGAACCGACGATGCAACCGATCATCATCGTCCTGATCATCCTGGTGGTGTTGGTCTTCATCGCCCTGATCAAGACGATCCAAGTCATCCCACAGGCCAGCGCCGCCATCGTCGAGCGCTTCGGCCGCTACACGCGGACGCTCAACGCGGGCCTCAACATCGTCGTCCCGTTCATCGACACCATCCGCAACCGCATCGACCTGCGCGAACAGGTCGTCCCGTTCCCGCCGCAGCCGGTGATCACCCAGGACAACCTGGTCGTCAACATCGACACCGTCATCTACTACCAGGTGACCGACGCCCGGGCCGCCACCTACGAGGTCGCCAGCTACATCCAGGCCATCGAGCAGCTCACCGTCACCACCCTGCGCAACATCATCGGCGGCATGGACCTGGAGCGGACCCTCACCTCCCGCGAGGAGATCAACGCGGCCCTGCGCGGCGTCCTCGACGAGGCCACCGGCAAGTGGGGCATCCGCGTCAACCGCGTCGAGCTCAAGGCCATCGAACCGCCCACCTCCATCCAGGACTCGATGGAGAAGCAGATGCGCGCCGACCGCGACAAGCGCGCCGCGATCCTCCAGGCCGAGGGCGTCCGCCAGTCCGAGATCCTGCGCGCCGAGGGCGAGAAGCAGTCCCAGATCCTGCGCGCCGAGGGCGAGGCCAAGGCGGCGGCCCTGCGCGCCGAGGGCGAGGCCCAGGCCGTCCGTACGGTCTTCGAGGCCATCCACGCCGGCGACCCCGACCAGAAGCTCCTCTCCTACCAGTACCTCCAGATGCTCCCCAAGATCGCCGAGGGCGACGCCAACAAGCTCTGGATCGTCCCCAGCGAGATCGGCGACGCCCTCAAGGGGCTCTCCGGAGCGATGGGCAACTTCGGCGCGATGGGCGGCGGCAACGGCGCCCCGGCCCCCAACGTCCCCGCCCAGGAGCGCCGCGAGAAGCCGTCCATCGACTGAAACCCAGGGGCGCGGGACCTGCGCGGACCACCACGCGCACCCCGCGCCCGGGGAACACCCCGACCCTGCGGCGAAGCCCTAGGCCGCGTCCAGCGTCAACCACTCGGGCAACGCCTCGAAGTCCTCGGCGCCCAGCGCCAACAGCATCGCATCGGCCGGCGTGGGCTCGAACGGCCGCCGCAACAGCGGCATCCCCGCCTGCTCGGGCGTCCGGTTCGCCTTCCGGTGGTTGTCCTCCGCACACGAGGCCACCGTGTTCAGCCACGTGTCCTGCCCACCGTGCGACCGCGGTACCACGTGGTCCACGGTCGTCGCCCGCCGCCCGCAGTACGCGCACCGGTGCCGGTCCCGCACCAGGACGCCCCGCCTGGACCACGGGGCTCGTCTTCGGAACGGCACCCTCACGTACTGGCAGAGCCTGATCACCCGGGGCGCCGGTATGTCGACCGCGGCTCCACGCATCCGCAGCTCGGGGTGGGCCTGCTCGACGACGGCCTTGTCCTGGAGCACCAGAACGACGGCTCGGTTCAGCGTCACCGTCGACAACGGCTCGAAGCTCGCGTTCAGTACCAGCGTGTCCCGCATACCAGCCCACCTCCCGTGTGCACCGGCCCACCCCTCGGCGAGCTGGGATCAACTCTGGCCGGGCACGCCGGGATGGACAACGCAATATCCACTGCTCCCGCGGGAGGCGACCCCCGCGGTCCCCGGCGACAAAAATGCCCGCCCCTGATCAATTCCAAGACCAGGGGCGGGCAAACGTTCCACGAACGCCCGGGACCGCGCGGACCGCTTCAGGACTCCGCGGGCACCTCGTACTCACCGATCAGCTGGGCGCGCGCCAGCGTGTGGAACCGCAGGTTGAAGCCCACCACCGCGGGGGACGCGTCCGCGTCCGGACCGAGCTTCTCCTGATCCACGGCGTACACCGTGAACACGTACCGGTGCGGCCCGTCCCCGGGCGGCGGCGCGGCACCGCCGAAGTCCCTGTCGCCGTAGTCGTTGCGCGCGTGGACGGCGCCCTCGGGCAGGCCCTCGAACGCGCCGCTCCCCGCACCGGCCGGCAGCTCGGTCACCGACGCCGGGATGTCGAACACCACCCAGTGCCAGAACCCGCTGCCCGTCGGGGCGTCGGGGTCGTAGCAGGTCACGGCGAAGCTCTTGGTCTCCGCCGGGAACCCCTCCCACCGCAGGTGCGGTGAGGTGTTGCCGGCCGCGTGGACCTGAGCCTCCTTGAGCGTCGTCCCCTCCTGCACGTCCTCGCTCGACACCGCGAACGACGGCACGGGCGGATGGAAGTCGTGGGGGAGCGGCCGCCGCTTGAGCTCGGTCACCTCGGTACCTCCTGATCGGTTGCGTTCAGTCGCAGACCGAGCCTAGAACCAGTTGCGCCTGCTGCCGACCTCCGACAGCCACTGGTTGAGGTACGCCGTCCAATCGGTCCCCTGGTAGTCGTTCAGTCCCACCTTGAAGGAGCGGAAGGTGTCGCTGCCCTCGCTGAACAGACCCGGCTTCTTGTCCATCTCCAGCACCACGTCCATGGCCTGCTCGTCGGCCACGAAGCTCAGCTCGACCTGGTGCAGCCCCCGGTACTGCTGCGGCGGGAAGAACTCGATCTCCTGGTAGAACGGCAGCTTCTGCCGGGTGCCCCGGATGTGGCCGCGCTCCATGTCCGCGTTCTTGAAGCGGAAGCCCAGCTGGATGAACGCGTCCAGGATGGCCTTCTGCGCCGGCAGCGGATGCACGTTGACCGGGTCCAGGTCGCTGGAGTCCACGGCCCGCGCGATCGCCAGCTCGGTGCTCACCCCGATGTTCATCCCGCGCAGCGCCTGCCCGTCGATCATCGTGATCGGCGTCTCCCACGGGATCTCCAGCCCGAACTGCACCGCGTGCACCGCACCGGCCTGCAGCTCGAAGGCACCCCCCAGCTGCGACTTCGTGAACTCGATGTCCTGCTTGTACTCCTGGTCGCCGCTCTCCACCTCGACCTTGGCCTGCAGTCCGGCCGACAGACCCTCGATCTGCTGGTTCACGGACCCGCCCTGGATCCGCACCTCGCCCTGGACGACACCGCCCGGAACGACGTTGACCTCGTGCAGCACCGTCTCCACCGAGGCCCCGCCGGCACCCAGACTCGCCAGCAGCTTCTTGAACGCCATGTCTCTCCCTCTGTCGCCCTGCCATCGCTTCCGTGCAAGGACCCGCTGATCCCTAACAACGCGATCCGGCCGTGGCCGGTTCCGTCGGCCCCCTCACCCTGACGAGTGCGGCGCCCGGTGACCACCCCGCGGCACAGGCCGTCTCCAGTACCCTCGGACGGCATGATCGCGACCCCCGACCGTACGCCCCTGCCCGGGGGCCTCTCCGACCGCCTCGTCCGCGATGCCGCTCCTGACCTCGCTCCCGGTGCGCCCGGCCGCGCATACGTCCGCTTCACCCGCAGCACGTCGGGTCGGACAGCATGAACGTCACGGATCTCGCTCACCCCGCTGAAGAAGTCGCCCCCAGGCTGCTCGGTGCCGTCCTCACCCACGAGACGCCCGAGGGGACCGTGAGCATCAGCATCACGGAGACCGAGGCGTACTCCGGTACGGCCGACCCCGCCTCCCACGCCTACCGGGGCAGGACACCCCGCAACGCCGTGATGTTCGGGCCGGCGGGACACATGTACGTCTACCGGTCCCACGGTCTCCACTGGTGCGCCAACATCGTCACCGGGACGGACGGCGTCGCTTCAGCCGTCCTCGTCCGGGCAGGCAGGGTCATCGAAGGGGAAGACCTGGCGCGTGAGCGGCGGGGGGCGAAGGTCGAGAGCCCACGCCTCGCGCGGGGGCCGGGGAACTTCTGCCAGGCGCTCGGCATCACGGCAGAGCACAACGGCGCGGACCTGCTGGCAGGCGCCCAGGTCAGGCTGTCCGAGGGGGAGCCGGTGCCCGACGGGCTCATCCGGATCGGCCCCCGGGTGGGCGTGAGCAGGGCCCACGACTGGCAGCACCGTTTCTACCTCGCCGGTGACCCAACGGTCTCGGCGTACCGGCTGAGCCCGAGAGCCAAGCCGTCCGCCGGAGCCTGAACCGCTGCGCACCCGCGGCGCGCCGCAGCCGAAGTTGACTCGACTCCGGAAGGTGCGTAAAGTGGCACGAGCCGCTTGAACCGGGTACGGCGATCGCCTGCAGCCGGAAGCGGCCAACCCACTACCTAGAACCACCCCTCGACGGGGTTGAAATCGTCATGTTCGCATGCCTGAATTTCAAACCGCAGAGCCCGATTATGAATCGGATGGGGAATCGGCTAGCGTAGTGAATGTCGAAAGGCCGACAGGCGGAAGCCGAAAGGCCGACGACAAACCCCGCCGACGGGGAATCAGGTCCGAAAGGATCTGATAGAGTCGGAACCGCCGGAAAGGGAAACGCGGAAGCGGGAACCTGGAAAGCACCGAGGAAATCGGGTCGGAAAAGATCTGATAGAGTCGGAAACGCAAGACCGAAGGGAAGCGCCCGGAGGAAAGCCCGCGAGGGTGAGTACGAAGGAAGCGTCCGTTCCTTGAGAACTCAACAGCGTGCCAAAAGTCAACGCCAGATATGTTGATACCCCGACCCGGTCGGTTCGATCGGGTTGAGGTTCCTTTGAAGAAACACACAGCGAGGACGCTGTGAACCGCCGGATCATTCCTCCGGTGGTTCCGCTCTCGTGGTGTGGCACCGGATCACCGGTACACATTCACGGA